>JAXHUV010000229.1:1940-3648 GCA_034189445.1 Pseudomonadota bacterium | reverse complement strand
GCCGAGACCAGCAGGGCGCTGGCAAGCAGCAACAGCATGATTTCAGTTACCCGGAAGAAGTTTTTCCACGACAGCCAGTAGCGGCTGGCCTGCAGCAGATAGTAGGTGAACCCGGCCAGTGCCAGCGACAGAACGACGGCGCCGGTGAAGCTGGCCCAGTCCTGCATGCTCTGCTGGGCGTAGCTCATGCCATAAAGGAAGATGACCGTTTCGGACCCCTCGCGGGCGATGGCGACCGCGACCAGGATGGATATGGACCAGAAGGACTGGTTGTTGATCGCCTTTTGTGTCTGATTGCGGAAATGGCTGTGGAGATGGCGCCCATGCTCGCGCATCCAGAGCACCATGTGAACGATCAGAACCATGGCGGTCAGCATCATCGCGAGCATGAAGATTTCCTGCCCGTTACCACTGAGGAGCTGCTGCATACCCATCAGGGCTCCGGCCAGGGCCAACGCAGTAACAACACCGCCGGTTACTCCGAACCAGAGGTATTTGAGGGTACCGTCCGCGCCGAGCTGTTTGAGCCAGGAATAGAGAATGCCAACAACGAGAAGGGCTTCGATGCTCTCCCGCCAGACGACGAAAATGATTTGCTCCATCGGAAACTCCTATTGCGCGATAATCTTCCCTTGTGCGTCGGGCAGATGGAAATGATCAAAAAATATGTACTCATCCTTTTTTAACGGCGGAAGTACAACAAACGTATTGACGCCTGGCGCCACAACCTTCTCTTGGCGAAGTCGCGGACTTTCGAACTCAACCGGGCTCTTGCCCGTGTTGTGCAGGTTGAGCCTGAAACGCTCACCTGCCTTCACTTCAAGGATTTTCGGGTTCAGTGTCCCATCTTTTAGTTCGAGATTGTAAGACGGCAGGCCCGCAAAGGCGGGCATGACGACTCCGAATAACAACATCAGCAAAGATATACGGAGAAATTCCAACACGCTTAGTAACCTCCCTTTTTGCCGGTACCGGCAAAGACAAAATCGTATTCCAGAGAGAACGGTTTATACCACTCCGCCACGCCGGTACCTCGGTCTGCGTTAAGAGAAGTGTTCAGTCGTGTCATGGGCACTGGTTCCTTTGTTGAAACTGAATGAGTCCTGATCAACTTGGGAGGCAGTGTACCCAGACAGGCGAAGGTTTTAAATAGAAAGATTCGCATTTAGATTTATTAAAGTGACCCAGGTCAATACTGAGTGCTAAATGCGCCCGATTCTCTTTTCGGGTTATTGAGAGGCTGAACTATCGGCCGCCGGGCTGAGTGTCAAAGGTTTACGTGTACGTCCGCAAGGAATCGGTCCACCTGACCTTCTCTGGTGGACCAGGAACACATCAGGCGGGAGCAGCCGGCAATAAAATTACAGAAATACCATCCGGCGCCGCCCAGGTCTGAGGGCAGCTTCCGCTGTAGTTATCGCCGGCGAGCTGTTCGGATGACGGCACGACGTGGCTCCTTATTTGATGCATCAGGGTTAGATACCCCCGGCATACCCGATTATGCGGCTGATTCGTCCTCGACATCCCAACCAGGAAATACGAGAACGGCGGGGTGACACCGCAAAGCCCGAGCCAGAACCTTGGCACGGTCTACACCGAGGTGCACACGACCATTCTCGATCGCAGAAATGGTGGGTTGAGGGATGCCTGTAGCGGTAGCCAGGCCATTCTGACTCATCTCCTGCAATTCACGCAGAATGCGGACTGA
>JAXHUV010000229.1:0-1840 GCA_034189445.1 Pseudomonadota bacterium | reverse complement strand
GGTCTACACCGAGGTGCACACGACCATTCTCGATCGCAGAAATGGTGGGTTGAGGGATGCCTGTAGCGGTAGCCAGGCCATTCTGACTCATCTCCTGCAATTCACGCAGAATGCGGACTGAGTCACCAACAGAAACCTCAAGCCTCTTCTTGGCTTTACCTGATAGGGCTTCATCGTTGAAATCCCGAATATGGCGCAGCCCTTGAGGCCCTGAAATGGCAACGATGTCTTTCCATTTCTCGTACTGTTTTTGGACTTCAGTTGCCGGGCCTCCTCAAGTTTCGCCATGGAGGATTCGACGTTCATATTGCTCATCAGGTCGGGTTACTCCGCTCGGTCTGGAGAAATTGGTCAAACAGGGACTGGTACTGGCCGGCCAGCAGCGAGGCCCGCCAGGCATCCGGCTGGCACCGGGCGGGCTTCTGCTGAAGCAGCCACTCCAAACAGTCCGCCGCAGCCTCCGCCTCCCGGTCCGCATCCTGTTCGTGACTCTCATACCGACACTGGTCAGGGATATATTCACGGTAGGCGAGCCGGTCAGGTGCCAGGGGTACGCAGCCGGAAGCCATGGCTTCAAGCATGGAGAGCCCCTGGAAATCATGGAGGGCGGTGGAGAGGACAATGTCGGCCTGGCCCAGCACCCGATCATAGTCTTCCCGGCTGTCCAGAAATCCCCACTGTTCAATGCGGTCGCCGAACTGCTCATGGATCCGGTCGAACGCCTTCGGGTGGTTGCGGAACCGCTCGCCCACCACACTCAACCGGAACGGAATTCCGCGCTGATCCAGGGCCTGTAAAAGCTTCAGCAGGCGCTCCGGCCCCTTGTCGTATTCCCAGCGGTGATTCCAGAGCAGGTGCGGGCAGTCCCGGTTGTGAGCCTTCGCGCGGGAGACGAACAACCTGTCTTCAATGGGCACCGGGATTACCCGGGATTTCTCCCGCAAACGGGCGATCAGGCCATCGGGGACGCCATCAGGCATTTGGTCGAGAAATTCCCGGGCGCCATCGAGAAAACTGTCCCGGTTCCAGGCGCTGTTGAAGACAACAGAATCGGCCGAGATGGCACTGTAGAGATTCACCATCTGCGGTTCGGCGCTGGATCTCTGCTTTTTGGAGACCGGAAAGACAAACTGGTTCTCGTGCATGTACAGCACGCAAGGTGTCTGGGCCAGTTGCGAGTGAAAGCTTCGCAGCGTGGCCAGGTCCACCATGGAGGTGGCAAGCACCAGGTCCCAGTGTTTTTGCAGGGCCGGTTCGTTCAGCCAGCTCAGGGGGTTACCGCGAATACGCCAGCGGAAGAACCGGGGCGGCAGCGCGAGGGTTTGCCAGTGGTAATCACCGAACATTCCGGTGATCTGGTCCCGCCAGCGTTTATGGCTGGCTGCATCATAGCCGGACAGCAGCAGAACCCTGGGGGGTTGTCCTGGTGCAAAAAGCGTGTCGTTCATGGTGCCCTCCGGCTCAGGCCGCCTCAATCCGCAATACTCGCGGCTGGTGTGGAAGGTGAACTCCGGCCATCTTTGTGTGGCCAGCTCCAGGTTCTCCCCTTCGGTGAGCACATCCCCGATTTTCAAGGGACGGTGATTCTGGATACCGGTGATGTCGCCGGTAAAACCTGTCTGCAGCCGGCTGCGATCCTGTACCATAAAGGCAATGGCCCGGGAGGACAGACATCCGACAGTGGAGAGAACCTATTCTTAATGGATGGGCCCAACAACATAGGAAAAGACTAACAAGCCTGAACAGACCGGTCAAAAGCCAATCAATCGAGAGACCAAACAGGATTCCACGTGATATTTCCGGCATTCATGCGAGAAAACCCCAGGCTGGCGGTGTTTGC
>JAXHUV010000228.1:0-3659 GCA_034189445.1 Pseudomonadota bacterium | reverse complement strand
AGTAAGCTGGTGGCTTATGTAAAAGGCCATTTGGTACTTGGTCCTGGGGGCGGCGGTGGCCTTGCGGCGGAACTGAATGGCCAGCAGGTTTGGGAGCTGGTGAAATTTGTCCGTTGGTCGTGTTGGTTTTGTTAAGGACGCAAATGGTCAGGACCTTCGGTACGGGCTGTTAATGTACCGGATTAAAAACGGAGGGCTGAAGCGGGATTGGTTTGTTGACTGAGCCGGAGCACGTCAGCTGCATTGTTACGTTTGGTCGACGTTTCTGAGATGCACCACTAAGGTGGTTGCGTTTCCACACATAAGTTATAGAGGTTACGGATGCCCGCTGATCAAAAAGACATCACCATTGGTTTCTTTATGGCGAACAAGGCACAAGATGCAGAACTCGACTTAAAAGCCTTCCTCGAAAAATACGCGGCCACCCCCAATGGCACCGGCCCCGTGCATCCTGACGGTCGTTTTTCCTACGAGTTGCGAGACTTGTCAGTGAAAGGTGGAGTCGTTCAAGGAGTCTTTGCAAAATTTCGCAGCGATCAAATCCCACATATTGGTGAGGCTGGTGGTAGCGAAAGGGAAATCGAAATAGCTGAGAACGAGGGATTGCTGGAGAAAAACCATTTTATATACCGTCCCTTGGATCGGCTACTGGTGTTTGAGCAGAACGGCCACGGAAGCCGCCCTGCCAGGCTGGGGCGGTATGTTACTGAGCAGGTGGGAGAGGTTTTGACCTTTGATCCAGTCTTGCAGACGGATGCAGTGGAGCGCCTGATGAGGGGTGAAACTGAGATGCGCTCTATGCGCGTAAGTTTTGCGCGGCCGACGAATCCGGATCTATTCCCTGAAGATCAATGGGCTCGCAATTTAATGGAGCAAATGGCTATTGCTGGTGGCTCCAGTGTGGCCCTGTCTATCACTTCAGACAGCAGGAGTGATGACGAGGAAAAGAGCAAGCTGTCTGCTAGAATGAAGGAGGCAGCGACAGCTTTGATGCGCAGCGGCTACGCACGCACAGTTCGGGTCAAAATCGAGGAAGATGGCATTGAGCACCCTATTGATCTAATGGCAGATCGTATTACCTCGGTTCAGAGTGTCACCATGGCAGGTAAATATCCAATTAAGGGGTCGATTTATGCAGCACTCAGTTCTGCATTCGAAGAGCAGCGGGATGCTATCTATGGCGTTATTGGCCCTCCTGAAAACCGCAACAATTAATGTCGTGATCCCTGTAGTTGTCGGCGTTGCTGCGTTTAAAGGGCTCGCATTTATTGAAGATGCAAGGTTGACTGCCACCACTATGGTCGCCCTTTCTGGGACACTGATCGGGTTTATGATGGCAGCACTCTCAATGTTAGTGTCAGCAGCTGATCGCCCTTTTCTTCAAAACTTGCGTCGCTCTGGCCATTTCAAGCACCTTATAAAGGAAATACTGACCACCGCTCTCCTGTGGCTTGCTGTGGTCGTGGTGGCTTTAGCTGGGCACTTTGTGGTTGGTGAGTATCAGCGTTACGTAGTCGCTGTTGCCACGGCACTACTGGCGCTTTCGTTCGTTCATTTTTTGATTGTCGGGCGCAAGTTCAAGATGGTGATTGAGATCCTGTCAGCGAATTAGTTTATTTCGCTATAGCCCCTCCACTTCAATCCCATTCTTAGCCAACCAATCCTTCCTCCGCTCATAATCCGGCATAACCCGCTCAACCCGTTTCCAGAACTGTGGAGTGTGGTGCGGCTCATGCAGGTGCGTCAGTTCATGCACCACCACATACTCCACAATCTCACGCGGTAACAGGATCGTCTTCCAGTTGAAGTAAAGGCGGTTACCCCTGCCACAAGAACCCCAACGATAGCCCAGATCCTGGATTTTGACGCCAGCGGGCTCAACGCCCATGCGCGCAGCCAGGGCATGGACTTTCTCATTCAGATAAATCTGTGCCTTGGTGCTGTACCAGTGAATAAAGTGAAATCTTGCTTCAGCCTGCAGATCTTTTCGCAGGCAGAACCGGCCCGCTATCAGTTTGAGCGGCGTTTGTTGGTCTTCGACCAGCTTCAGCCGGTAGCTTCGGCCCAGGTACAGGAAGCCCTCGCCATTCACGTATTCTTTGCGTGGTTGGGGCTTAAGCAGCTCTGCTTTCTCGGCCAGTTTCTGGTAGATCCAGAATTTTTTCTCCTGAACAAAGTCTTTAAGCCGTTGATCTTCTGCACCTTTTGGCGCTGCAATTACCAGATCGCCCTCACGGTCGACAATGATTTCCAGTGTTTTGCGCCTCTTGCTGTGTCGCACCTCGAATGTCAGGTCGTCTACCTGCAGTTCCATCACGGGTTCACCAGTTTGCTGTGATTCGCTTTGGCCAGGTCGATCAATTTGTCGAGAAGGGCATCCAGTTGGTTAACTGGGAAAAGGTCCAACTCGAACAGTTCTTCAAACAGTCGGCCTCTCAGCCGCTCCTGGTCTGGCAGGTGAGAAGGTTTCCAGAAGTCGGGGATGCGCAGTTCCTCTGTGATTATCTGAACCGTGGATACGGTGGCTTGCTCCAGGTTTTCCTGTTCATCCAGGGTTAGCGCTGTGTCACCATCCTGTTTCATTTCCGCCATTGCTCTCAGGAAGGGTAAATGATTCGAAGGCAGTGCTGACGGTGTCTCGCCATCCGTCACCTCATCTTCCTGCAATTGCCTGATCAAGGCTGACAGTGCATCCACCTGCTCCTGCCAGAGGCCGTCCATCTGCTCGAGGATTTCCTTCAGGCGTTCACTGAGCTTGGTGTATTTCACCGGGTCTTCATCGAGGTGTTTTCTAACGTGGGAGCGAACGGCATGTTCCATCTCCGAGGCCTTGGCCCGATCACTGGCTTGCCGGTTGACGTGTTGATCGAAATCGGCGTCGGTCAATTGCACGGGTGGAATCCTGGGGTTGATGCCCAACGAGATCATGTAGTCGTCAATCAGCTTGCGGACTTTACTGCCCACGTCTTTGCCCAGTTCAGGGCTGTCTTTGTATCGGTTTCGGGCCAGAGCGTGGATATGGGCCAGTTGCTTGGCGTCATTAACAAACTCAAGTGCTTCCGGACGCGGCAGAACATCATCCAGTGTCCGGCTGAACTCTTTCAGTTTCACGATGAATTCTGCCCGCAGTCGCTCGTTCCCCAAGGCCGTAACTGCTTCCTCTGTATTCGTCAGGTTATCGACGCCCTGTTTTCTCAGTACATCTACAACCCGGAGATGCCGATCTCGCAACAGCGGAATTTCGTCTTTCAGGCTCTGGAGTGCTCCATCAATATCCTCATCACTGTAGGCCGCCAGCGCCTCTTTGAGGTGGTTTGCGACGCCATAGTAGTCCACGACAATCCCGCAGCGCTTACCAAAGCCTGTGCGGTTTACACGGGCGACAGCTTGCAGCAGTTCGGCTTCGCGGATCGGGCGGTCCAGGTACATCACCCCGGCAATGGGGGCATCGAATCCGGTCAGTAGCATGGACTTCACAATCAGGAAACTGAGTGGGTCTGACTTCTCCGGATCTTTGTGAAACAGCGGTTTTTTGAATCGTTTGATGTTCTGCTCGATCTCCGCACGATCACTCCACTGGGCCCAGCCGCTGTCATCGTTGTTACTGCTGCTGAATACCACAGCAAACTCCAATTGCTGCAGTAACTCACGATATTGCC
>JAXHUV010000227.1:0-3704 GCA_034189445.1 Pseudomonadota bacterium | reverse complement strand
AGCCGTTGGCGAATTCCTTGGTGTCTGATTTCAGGTGCAGCACGATCCGGGTACCACGGTTTTCCAGATTGACCTGTTCAATGGAAAACTCGCCGTCGCCCTGGGACTCCCAATGCACGCCTTCTTCCGCGGGCGCACCGGCACGACGGGTAAACACTTCCACCTTGTCGGCCACGATAAACGACGAGTAGAAACCGACACCGAACTGACCAATCAGTTTGCTGTCCTTTTTCTCGTCACCGGACAACTGTTTCAGGAATTCAGCGGTACCGGAACGGGCAATGGTGCCGAGGTTCTGGATGACGTCGTCACGGGTCATGCCGATGCCATTATCGGTCAAGGTGACGGTATTCGCCTCTTCGTCAAAATCCAGGCGAATCTTCAGCTCGGGATCGCTTTCGTACAGGCTGTCATCCTTCAAAGCCGCGAACCGAAGTTTGTCCTCAGCATCGGAAGCGTTGGAAATCAGCTCACGAAGAAAAATCTCCTTATTTGAATAGAGGGAGTGGATCATCAAGTGAAGAAGCTGCTTCACTTCGGTCTGAAAACCCAGAGTTTCTTTTTGCGTCTCAACCGTCATGGCGTTTATATCTCCTGATACGAATAAACAAGCACGGAGTTGTGCCCGAGTTAACTCATGGTTCGTGTTGAACAGGAATTGGGGACGCACGGTGGCATTTCAAGCCCCGGAGCATCGGCAAAACCAGTCTGTTACGGCGAGTGCCTGATAACAGGATTGCCAAACCAGTTTCGGTAACCCACCGTTGGGCAATCATGTGCTATAAACTGGCCGTTCAGGAATCGGTCCGTGTTTTTAAAGGTGCCCGATAAGGCATCATTTTAATAGGAGCTCATTGTGAACCTGTCTGCGATCAAAACCAGCCTTGTCGCCATTGCCCTGGCCGTGACACTTAGCGGCTGCTCGGTCAATCCAGTAACCGGGGAAAAACAGCTTTCGCTGATCGGGGAAAGCCAGGAACTCGCCATGGGCGCGGAGCAATACCTACCCACCCAGCAAACCCAGGGCGGTCAGTTTTATGTCGACCCCGAGCTGACTCTCTACGTGAGCGAGGTTGGCCAGAAAATGGCCAGGGTTAGTGACCGACCGGATCTGCCCTATGAGTTCGTGATCCTGAACAACAGCGTACCCAATGCCTGGGCCCTGCCCGGTGGTAAAATCGCGATTAACCGCGGCCTGCTGACCGAACTTGAGGACGAAGCTCAGCTTGCCTCGGTTCTGGGCCACGAGGTTGTTCATGCGGCGGCCAGGCACAGTGTTCAGCGTATGCAGCAGGGAATGCTGATCAGTGCCGGCGTTGCCGGCCTCGGCTTTGCCCTGTCGGATAACGAATGGGCCGGGCTGATCATGGGTAGCGCTGCGCTGGGGGCCCAGCTTGCGCTGGCGCAGTATAGTCAGGGCGATGAACTGGAATCCGACCATTACGGCATTCTCTACATGAAAAAGGCCGGCTACGATCCCGCGGCAGCGGTGGAGCTTCAGGAAATCTTCCTGAAATTGTCGGAAGGCCGACAGTCCAGTTTTATCGATGGCCTGTTCGCCACCCACCCACCCTCGGCAAAACGGGTGGAGGAAAACCGCAAGCTGGCACAACAAGTCGGCACCGGCGGTTACCGTGGCAAGGACGTGTACAACCGCAAGATGGCCAAACTCCGTTCTCTGCAACCCGCTTACGACGCCCATGACAAGGCCATGGAACTGGCCTCGAAAGGCGACATGAAGGCTGCTTTGGACAAGGTCAACGAAGCCATTCGCCTGCTCCCCCGGGAGGCCATGTTCTACGCTCTGCGCGGCCGCATTTACCAGGACCAGAAGGAAGCCGAGAAAGCCGCTGCCGACTTTGAAAAAGCGGTGGAGCTCTACCCCGAGATGTTCGAATACCGTCTGTACAATGGCCTGAATGCCCTGCAACTCAACAATCTGGACAAGGCCAGGGAGAACCTCAGCAAAGCCAATGCAACGGTGCCCACCTCGATTGCTTTCCTGCGCCTGGGCGATATTGCCGTGAAACAGAACAACCGTAATGAGGCGATTGCCTATTACAGCAAGGCCGCCGAGGCCGGCGGTGACGTTGCCCAGGAGGCCAAACGTAAACTGGCGGCGCTGACTCAGTAATTATTTTCCCGGATCATAAACTTGAAAAGACCGGAGTCCTGCTGGATTCCGGCCTTTTTTGTTGCTCGGGACACAGGTTGCCGGGGTGACACGCAACTTCTGCCATCGTCTCCATTGACTTTTAGAGCAACAACTCTAAAAATCAGTTGACATCAACAACGATTGGATGACCGCCATGCTAGCGAAACCTGTCCGGCCCCTGGTCTTCCAGGCCCGCCGCTTTTATGTGGAGCTGATGTTCCAGGTGCTGGGGCGAGCCCTGCAGGCTGTGAGCGAGGTGGACGAAAAGGTTCAGAACCAAGCCAGGGTCCTGCCCGATGGCTTTTTGTTTGAGATGATGGTACTGCCGGACGGCTCAAGGCTGATTGTGGAACACACCGGCCAGGGACGTTTCCGTTACCACGGCGACAAGGCTCCCCGTCCGGTCGACCTGTCGATTCAGTTCAAACACATGGCCCATGCGTTTCTGGTGCTGTCTTTCCAGGAGAAGACATCCGTTGCCTTCGCCAATGACCGCATGCTGGTGGATGGCGACATCAGCCATGCCGTTCGAATGACCCGGGTGCTGAACCGGCTTGAGTCCTTCATCCTGCCAAAACTGATCGCCGAGCGGGCCGTCAAGGAATACCCGGCCGACCTGCACCTGCCGGAAAAACTGATCAGTGCCGCGCGCATTTACCTGAAAGTTGCCACCAATTTCGTCGAGACAGTGAGACCGTGATGACCCATAAATATTATGAGTTCTTCTGCCCGGTAAAAGTCATTGCCGGCAAGGCCGCCCTTGAACATATTCCCTATGAGCTTACCGGCATGGCCGCGAAACGGCCGATGATTGTCACCGATAAGGGCGTGCGGGCCGCCGGCTTGCTGGAACCCGTTATCGCGGCGTGTGAGCAAAGCGGACTGAAGATCGCGTCCATCTATGATGACGTTCCGCCAGACTCCTCCACCACTGTGGTGCGCGATATTGCCGGCCTCTATCGCCAGGAGAAGTGCGACTCCATCATCGCCGTCGGCGGCGGCTCGGCCATTGATACCGGCAAGGCCGTCAACATTCTGGTTTCCGAGGGTGGTGACGATATCGCGAAGTACAGTGGTGCCGGCGTACTCAAACACCCGTTAAAGCCCTTCTTCGTTGTGCCGACAACCGCCGGTACCGGCTCGGAAGTCACCTCGGTTGCCGTTATCACCGATGCAGCCAAGGGCGTCAAGCTGCCCTTCACATCATCGTTTCTGCTACCGAATGCGGCCATCATTGACCCACGCATGACCCTCACCCTGCCGCCCCACATCACCGCGGCAACGGCGATGGATGCCCTGACCCATGCAACCGAAGCCTTCACCTGCCTGGCAAAAAATCCCTTGAGTGACGCCTACGCGACCGCGGCAATCAAGAAGATCAGCCAGTCGCTCCTGCAAGTCATGGACAACCCCAAAGACAGCGACGGACGACTCGAACTGGCGCAGGCCTCGACCATGGCCGGTATTGCCTTCTCAAACTCCATGGTGGGCCTGGTACATGCGCTCGGGCACGCCACGGGCGCTATCTGTCACTTGCCTCACGGCCTGT
>JAXHUV010000226.1:0-3708 GCA_034189445.1 Pseudomonadota bacterium | reverse complement strand
CTTTTGATGAACTCGCCGGCATAGCCGGGTGGTAACAGGAATGCTACTCGCTTTGTGGCAGGTTGCGTCATCGGAGACTGTCGCTGTTTGATTGAGTGGGCGCTCCATCGTCAGATAGAGCTGTCAGGATGCGCTTTTTCAGGTCATCGCGATCATCTAGAACACGGGCCCGCAAATCCGCGGGTGTCGGGAGTTCGAGGTTCGAAGTGTCCTTTTCGGCCAATGGCCAGCATTGTAAGGCATACCGATCCCGGAAGTTTTCCAGGGCCTCTTTATACCGCTGATTAGGCGTTGCTTCGAGCGGCATCAATGCACAGGCAGGCTTGCCCGCGTTGAGCGCGTCACCGAGCATTGACATGCTGTCCGCCGTGCAGAAAACACGCTCGCTGGCGCCGACGTACTCAATGAGCGTTCCTTTCTGTGGCTCTCCGTGCCAGCTTGCTTCCGCCGCTACCTGGTCATCAAGGGCCTTTTTGAGATACTGCTGGCCAACCGCAGAAGTACGGCGTGACGTGGTGACTAACCAGCGAATGCCATGCCGTTGCGCAAGTTGGCTGACTAATGATACTAAATTATACCAGTCACTTTCGCTGTAACTGAAGCCCGCGCCGTCGCCTCCGACGAGCAGGGTCCAGAGTTTTGTGTTCGGGGTTTTGCCTGCTTCAATCAACCGCTTGCGATATTGTGCGCCCGCCCGATCTGCCGATTCGGGCGAAAGTTGGCTTGGAGGTAGTGTCATCAGGACGTTGGTTTCACAACCGGCGGGTTCCATTGTCAGCAATACGCGAAAAAGATTGCCGTTGAGCCTTCTGAGTGACCCTATGAAGATATTGGCACCGCCGCTGGCCACGTTCAGAAAGCGGGTATTGCCCCCTGCCGATATAAGAATCTCTGAAGGGTGGCGTGCCGCGGGGAGAGTGTGCGAATACAAGCGCTGTGTCAGCGAACGCACCCAGGGGCGTGGCCCGATGTGATTGTATAGAAATCGTAAAAGAGGGCGGGAGAGTGCCGGTAACCGCAACCGCGTATCAATCGTCTCGACTTTTGCGTCGTCTCCAAATAAGAGGTTGACGATGCCGATTGCCTGGTTCGAGTGGCCCGTGACACCATCGGATAAAACCCATACTCGACGTAAGGTCATATAAACTTCCAGCTTTGATTATCTATGGCTACTTTGATCCGGAGGCGCATTTAAACTGATGAATACTCTCTTCAAGGGCCTGTAGAAAGCGGGCTTTTGCCTTCTCGGGAGTATAACGCTCCAGATACCGTTGTTGTGCCTTTTGCGCTAACTCGAAGCATTGCTCCGGGTTCTGGATGAGTTGAATAAGTGCATCAGCAAAGGCCTGAACATCACGTCGTGGAACCACCAGTCCCAGTCTGCCGTGCTCCAGTAACTCAGCCGTGCCCGGATCATCGGTGCCGATCACGGCACAACCTGCCGCAAAAGCTTCGATCGGACTAATTGGGAAGCCTTCTCTCAAGGTTGGAAAGCAGAAAATGTGTGAATCGGCAAGAAATTCCACCGGATTCGTGATTTGACCGGCAAAAATAACCTGCTTCTCAAGTCCTAGAGCGTCACGGAGTTGTTGGAAGGTGTCCAGATCTCCAGAGCCGGCAATGAAGCATGTGAAGTCGATATTGTGTTGTTTTAGCTCTGCCAGTGAGTTAAGCAGTATATCGATGCCCTTACTGCTAGTCAGGCGCCCCATAAAGCTAAGCCGTACGGGCATCTTTAAGGCCCTTGGTGGGCAGACAAGGTTCTCCCTGGGGCAGTTGACGACCCGAAAATGAAGGCCTTTTGACGTCCGTTCCCGAATCAGTGCTTCAATATGACTTGATATGTTGAAGAAAATATCCGCGCGAAGGGATCGCTTAACATTATTCGAGTGATTGACTGCGATCAGTGGGGTATGGCGTGATTTTGCTCTCCGGAAAAGACTGGTTGAGCGGCCGCCATGACTGATGATGGCGTCAGGTTGAAGCTGTTGCAGTAGCAGCCAGAGTTTCATGGTAGCAATGAGGTCATAGAAGCCTGAATTAGCGAGGCGAATTATGCGGCAACCACTTTCTTCCAATGCATTGATCGGCTCGCTGGCTTTTTTGTCAATAATTACGGTAACAGTATGGCCACTTTCCCGGAGCCAGAGGCAGTAGTCTACCAGTACTTGCCACCTGCCGCCTGCAGCCACTCCATATACAGTGTTTATGATATGCATTTTATGTGTTTTCTGTCGGGTCGGTAGATTTCAAACGCTCATCGCCGGAGCCGAGCAATAGACCGAAACAAATAGAGAACAGTCCGATAGTATGGTAAGACATCAATTTCATATCACTCATACCCTTGATACTGAGATAGGTCAGAACTGCCAGGGCAAAGGCCTTTGCGGGATTAGCCACAATAGCCCTGAAATTGAGGCTGCCAAGTGCTTTCAGGAGCCATGCTGACAGTAGAATGCTACCGATAACTCCAATGGAAAATAATGCTTCCAGATAAAGGTTGTGCGGGTACAGGAACTGGTAGCCATTAACGGCGGTTGCCTCCACGTATTTATAGGTCGCCACACCCCAGCCAATGAATGGGTGACAACTCCATACTTCGATCAACTTGCTATAGATATTGGAGCGTATGTGCAGGGTGCTGGCTTGCAACCCGGTAACGCTGGAAAACTGTTCCGGGAAAACGTAAAAAAACTGTAGCAATAGCACCGGCAAGAACGCGAAGGCCATTAAGCTGTAACCAAAACGGTTTCGGTATCTGAGCCCTGCTAAAAGTAACAGGGTGGACCCCAGAGCCAGGACTGAGCCTCCAGACTGCACCAGAACACACATAAGCAGAAGCGGAAGCAGGGCGCACACACTGACAAGCCGGGTGCCCGTGCTGCGGTATTGCCACGCCACTACGCCAGCCAGAAGCAGGCTGATGAAAAGAAAGTTGTTGAGATTATGAAGGTTGCCAATACGTGAACCTGACCATGTCTCCAGGGACTGGTAGGGAGCCTCCCAGTCGACAACGAACAACAGGAGCCCCAGGGCGATTACGGCACTAACTATGCTGAGTGGCAGCGCAACGCGCCGAAACCGCTCTTCAGTGAAAGAATTGGATGCCAGCATAGCGACAGGCAGAATCCATAGTCCCTTGAATACGTTGAATGCACCAGTAAATGCCTCTTTTGGTAAAGGCGAAAACGCGGCATTAGCAACGAGAAAAACGGTAATTACTGCCAGGGTTTTCAGGTGTGTGCGTACAAGCTGGAAAAACGATCCCTGAGCTATGGCTGATAAGAGCAAAAGTATGATTATTACGGTGGTATAACTGACCATGTTGACTGGTGTAAAAATCAGGACATAGGTCAACCCGGCGACCATGAAGTAGTGGGCCAGCTCTCGCTGGCTCCATGCGGCATGTGCTTCGACCGGTGAAGTTTTGATGTGCATGGTCAGTAACTCAGTTTCTATGGATCAGATATTTTTGTAGATTTCTCGCATCCCGGAGTTTCAAGACTTCAAGACAGAGCTCTTGATGTTAAGTTATTTAATTTTTCCTATAAAACCCCGGATCATCCGGATCCGGCCGGGTCTTGAATCGCCGATGCATCCACAGGTACTGGTCGGGTGCTTTACGAATTTCGTTTTCAATTACTGCATTGATGCGCGTGGCATCTGCAAGATCATCTCCGCTCGGGAAATTTTCCAAAGGAGGGTGGA
>JAXHUV010000225.1:0-3711 GCA_034189445.1 Pseudomonadota bacterium | reverse complement strand
GACCGCTTTCTGCTGCCATCCGAACTTCTGTTCGCTTCGGGCTCAGCCGAGCTGGGCGAAGAAGGCCGGCAGGAGCTGGACAAGCTGGCGGATATTCTGCTGGATGTCTCGGCCAGAATACCGAACGACGTGGACTGGATCCTCAGGATAGACGGCCACACTGACATCCTGCCCATCAATACCCCGCGATTCCCCTCCAACTGGGAACTCTCAACCGCCCGGGCGGTTGCCGTGGTTCGCTACCTGGCTGCTCAGGGTGTGCCTGAACGGCGCATGGCGGCTGCCGGCTTTGGCGAGTTTTTCCCGGTGGCGGAAGGTACCTCTCCGGAGGCGTTGCAGAGAAACCGGCGGATTGAGCTGAAGCTGACCGACCGCTAATTCTGCCAGTTGGCTAGCCTGTCGGACTTAAGGCTGCCAGCAGGGTATTGACCGTCATGGTGTACGGGGCCTCGATGCCCAGGCGGTCGCAGCGGCGCAGCACCGCACCGGCGATGCTGTCGAGTTCCAGGGGCCGGCCTTTTTCCTTGTCAACCAGCATGGACGTCTTGATGGCGTTGAAGCTGCTGATCAGATCAAACATCTCGGCCAGATCCTCAGGCCCGAGGTTAACGTCGTCAGCCTTCGACGCTGCAACCGTTTCCGCCATCATGCCGTGGACAATCTTCCGGAACTCCGGATGGTGAGTGAGTGTCCGGGTATCAAGGCCAGTGAGGGCCGAGAGCGGGTTCACGCCGTTGTTGATCACCAGCTTGCGCCAGAGTTCATACCGGATATTGTCGGAGACGGTTGTCGGAATGCCGGCCGCCTCGAAGTCTTCCCGTAATTGCCGCAGCAACGGGCCACGGTGGTCAGAGCCCACCGCCAAGGGCCATTCGCCCATGACAACCTGGGCCGGGCCTTCGGCCTCCACCAGGCCCGGCTGCACAATACGCCCGCCGATCCGGACGGCCAGGCCGCCCAGAACCCTGCGCTCTCCCAGCAATGATGCCAGGGCAGGCTCGTTGTCCACGCCGTTCTGAAGCGAGAGGACAGGCACCTTGCCGTGGTAGAGCCAGGGGCCCAATTCAGCCAGCATCGTTTCCGTCGCCGTGGATTTGAGCGTGACCAGAACGACATCAAAATCATCCGGACGATAACGGACAAGAACCCCGGAATGATCCATGGCCTGAACCGGGAACGACCACACCTCACCCCCATACTGAACCTTAAGCCCTTGTTTCTGAAGCGCCGACAGATGAGCACCACGTGCGGTCAGAACCACCTCATGTCCAGCCTGCAGCAACCGTGCAGCGTAGTAGCCTCCGATACCGCCGGCACCGACTATCAATAATCTGAGCATTTGCGGAATCTCCGATATTTTCTCGGTTTACTGCCTCCAACCGTATCCCGATATTCAACCTCAGCTCAATGATCTCCCGAGGCGGCGCGGAAGTCCAGATCGACCTTCCGCGCGCGGGTATGACCGGGCCTGGAACTGGGTGAGATTGCGTGTTATGAGGTTACCTTCTATAGTGAATAGAGCCCTGGTATGGAGCGGGCTGGTTGAAAATGGGCAACCATGATGAAAGCAACTTTGGTGGGCCCCGGTTCCTCTCTGTTCTTCTGGTTCGGCTCTTCTGGCAAGCAAGATAACCAGTGCTGAAAACACAAAAATATAAAACCGCGATAAGGAAGATACAAAAATGAGTCTTGATATTGTCGAAAAAATAATTCCGTCAGGCCGCTATAAAAGCAATGTGCTGATGGCGGGTAATCCAGGCAACCCGCCGTTGATTCTCATGCACGGCGCAGGCCCCGGGGCATCCGCGGCATCGAATTGGCATCACTGCCTTGATGAGCTCGCCAAGGACTTTTATGTCATTGCGCCCGATATGATTGGTTTCGGACAGAGCGACGTTCCAGACCCCTTACCGCCACACGCCATGACCTGGATGGGTCTCCGTGTGGAGCAGGTGCTGGGCCTGATGGATGAGCTGGATATCCAGAGTGCCGACATCGTGGGTAACTCGATGGGAGGAGCGGTTACCCTGCATTTGTTGATTGAAGCACCCGAACGATTCAAGCGTGTCATGACGATGGGCCCGGCGGGCACCAAAATGAGTCGAACACCAGAATTGGCACGGCTCTTGAGTTTTTATGCGGATCCAAGGCTGCCCCGCTACAGAGAACTGATAAGCAGTTTTGTCTACGACCCTGCCGCGGTTCCGAACCTGGACAAGATTATTGCGCAGCGCTTTGAAACTGCGACCGACCCGGAAGTCCGGCGCGTTCAGGAGGTCATGTTCGAGTCGATGAAAACCGGTATGGATGCGCTTATTGTTCCGCCTACTTCACTGTCTCGCATGCCGCACGAAGTTGCTCTTGTTCATGGGCGCTTTGACAGAGTCATCCCATTGGAATCAAGCCTTTATCTTCTCGAACACCTGAAAAACGCGGAACTGCATGTTCTGGACCGGTGTGGTCATTGGGCGCAAATTCAGCGCTGGGACGCTATGCTGCCGCTGATGCGATCACATTTCCTGAGAGATTGAGAGTCATTGCCATGGCACTTGAACCAGACGTTATCAACGGGCTTGCGACCGAGCTGCATGAGGCGGAAAAAACCGGGGTTCAAATCGCTCAGTTCTCGCAGCGGTTTCCCGATATTGAGTTCACGGATAGCTATCGGATTCAGCGAGAGTGGATGAAGCTCAAACTGGCTGAAGGGCACCGGGCTATTGGCCGGAAGATCGGGTTAACGTCTCGTGCCATGCAGAAAATCGCCAACATCAGCGAGCCCGATTATGGGCTCCTTCTGGATTCCATGCAGTTCGATGATGGGGCCCGAATCCCGGCTGGCCGATTCATAAAGCCTTGGGTAGAGGTCGAGCTCGCTTTTATTCTGAAATCGCCATTAAAAGGGCCGAATGTATCAATCTTTGATGTGCTCAACGCCACGGACTGGGTTATTCCCGCCCTGGAAATCATTGATGCCCGCATTCAGCGGGTTGACCCGGCAACCAAAGCTCAGCGGCGCATTCTGGACACCATTGCGGATAACGCCGCCAACGGTGGGATTGTGCTTGGTTCCAAGCCATTCCGGCCCGATTCCATGGACCTTCGCTGGGTCGGCGCAATCCTCTACAAAAACGGCGCGGTTGAAGAAACCGGATTAGGCGCCGGGGTTCTTAATCATCCGGCTAATGGTATTGCCTGGCTGGCTCGCAAACTGAGCGAATGGGATGAGCAGTTGTTTGCAGGGGATATTGTCCTTGCTGGTTCGTTTACCCGGATTGCGGAGGCGTTCTCCGGTGACCAGTTCTGCGCCGACTACGGCCCACTCGGTAACGTAAATGTCCACTTTGACTGAGTAAATAACAGCGTGACTAACAAGCTCAAGAAAGGGATCACACAGGGAATCCCGCAAATCGGGTTCTGGTTGTCCATCGGGGATAGTACCACTGCGGAAATCTGTGCAAGCGCCGGTTTCGACTGGGTGTTGATAGATGCTGAGCACACCCCGCAAACACCGCACAGCATTTTGGCTCAACTGCGCGCCATTGGCTGCCATCCCGACACCCATGCCATCGCCAGGGTACCCTCCACAGATCAAACCGTGATCAAGCAGTATCTGGATCTGGGTGTTCAAAGTATTTTGGTGCCCATGGTGGAAAGCCCGGAGCAGGCGAAGGCGGTTGTCGAAGCCTGCCGTTATCCACCACTGGGAACCAG
>JAXHUV010000224.1:0-3731 GCA_034189445.1 Pseudomonadota bacterium | reverse complement strand
TTTGCCCTGGGTAACAACCACGCCGTTGAGCCTGCACTCGGCGCCTTCGCCCTCAAGCCGAACCTGCAGGTCGTGCCGGCGCAGCGGGCCACCGAAGCCGACTGTGTGGCTTTCAAATCGGGAGCTGCGCAGCTGCAGGACGCCGGTGGAGCCAATGTGCTGGACGTTCTCGCCTTCCATATTGAGGCGGATGCTGGTGACGTTGGCGCCGTCGGCCAGACTGAATTCGGTAACGGTATTGACCATGACCTGGGCCGAGCCACTGGAGATATATTCCTCCACCAGGGTGATCTGGCTGTGCCGGCCGGCATCCACGAAGATACGCGGGAAGGCAGAACCGCAGGCCTCAGCCGTTACTTCGTGAACAATGAACAGGGGCTGGTCGAGCACGGCGTCCGGCTTCAGACGGATCAGCAGGCCATCTTCGAAGCGGGCCGAGTTCAGTCTGGCCATCTGGACCGCATTGTTGTCCAGGGTACTGTCCAGGCGGTCCGCCAAGTCACCGGCTTCCTCGTCGCTCAGATCACTGAAGCTCTGAATGCTGATGCCGTCCAGATCCGGGTATTCGCTAGCCTCAGGCATCATCACGCCGTTGAGAAACGCAACCTTGTAGCCGGGTACCGCCAGGCTGCTGTCGGTCTTGCGGTCCGCCGGCAGGGAAATGGCCATGTCGTCGGTCAGCTTCAGATGCTTGCTGGAGTATTTCCAGTTTTCCGTTTTCCGGGTCGGCAATGGCATGTCGACCAGCGCGGTTCCCCGTTGCTTACGCAGGGCTAGCAGGGGCTCCGGCAGGGACTGACCAGCCGGGTGCAGGAACGCGGTGGAAAGGGTTGGTGTTGGTTTCATTCCGCGACCTCCCGTTATTTGCCAGAGCTGGTGGCTGAACTGTCGGCGGTTTCTTCATCTTTTTTTATACCCAGCCAGCCGTAGCCGTGTTCTTCCAGCTCCAGGGCCAGCTCGCGGCCACCGGATTTAACGATCCTGCCCCCGGCCAGCACGTGCACATAGTCCGGCACAATGTGGTTCAACAGGCGTTGGTAGTGAGTCACCATCAGGATCGCGCGGTCGTCCGCCCGAAGGGCGTTAACGCCGTTAGAGACCACCTGCAGAGCATCGATGTCCAGCCCCGAATCGGTCTCGTCCAGAATTGCCAGCTTGGGTTGAAGCAGCAGTGCCTGCATGATTTCGTTACGCTTTTTCTCACCACCGGAGAAACCTTCGTTGACGCCACGCTTCAGGAACGCCGGATCCAGATCCACCTGTTTGGAAACCTCTCTGGCCAGCTTCATGAATTCAGCCGCGTTCAGCTCGTCCTCGCCCTTATGGTGACGCATGGCGTTCACCGCCGTGCGCAGGAACTGAAGGTTGCTCACGCCGGGAATTTCCACCGGGTACTGGAACGCCAGGAAGATGCCTTCACGGGCGCGCTCTTCGGTTTCAAGTTCCAGCAGGTTGTCGCCATTCAGTGTGATTTCACCCTCGGTGACTTCAAATGCTTCGTTGCCTGCCAGCACCTGCGACAGGGTACTCTTACCAGAGCCGTTGGGGCCCATGATGGCGTGAACTTCCCCGGCCTTGATTTCCAGGTTGATGCCCTTGAGGATTTCTTTGCCCTCAACGGATGCGTGCAGGTTCTTGATGCTTAGCATTTGTAGCGTCTCTCTCATAACCGTCTGAATTCTGTTGCCTGCCCCTAACTCGGGGGAGTCAGCCATCGGGCAGGCCCTTCCGGGATCGTCGAAATCAGGGATGATTTCGTCGAGCGTACAGGGACGTATTCACAGCGTATCCCGGAAGGGCCTGCCCGACGGCTTCCGCAATACTTGTGTGCGTGCCGTCCTGTTAACCAACGGAGCTCTTAACCCACGGAGCCTTCGAGGCTCACCTCGAGCAGTTTGCCGGCTTCAACAGCGAACTCCATCGGCAGCTCCTTGAACACTTCCTTACAGAAGCCGTTCACAATCATGGACACGGCCTGCTCCGGGTCGATACCGCGCTGGCGGCAGAGGAACATCTGCTTGTCACTGACCTTCGAGGTGGTTGCCTCGTGCTCGACAATGGCCGACTTATTCTTGCTCTCGATGTACGGGAAGGTGTGCGCGCCGCAGCGGTCGCCGATCAGCAGCGAATCACACTGGGTAAAGTTGCGCGCACCTTCCGCCCCGGGGCCAAATTTCACCAGGCCGCGATAGGCGTTGGAGCTCTTGCCGGCGGAAATACCCTTGGAGATGATGGTGCTCCGGGTGTTTTTGCCCAGGTGGATCATCTTGGTGCCGGTGTCGGCCTGCTGGTAGTTGTTGGTCAGTGCTACGGAGTAGAACTCACCGACACTGTTCTCGCCCCGCAGGACGCAGCTCGGGTATTTCCAGGTGACCGCGGAGCCGGTTTCGACCTGGGTCCAGGAAATCCTGGAGTTTTTGCCGATGGCGGCGCCACGTTTGGTAACGAAGTTGAAAATGCCGCCTTTGCCTTCTTCGTCGCCCGGATACCAGTTCTGTACGGTGGAGTACTTGATCTGGGCGTCGTCCAAAGCCACCAGTTCCACCACTGCAGCGTGTAGCTGGTTTTCGTCCCGCATGGGTGCGGTGCAACCTTCCAGATAGCTTACGTAGCTGCCTTCGTCGGCGATGATCAGGGTACGCTCGAACTGTCCTGTGTTGGCTGCGTTGATGCGGAAGTAGGTGGACAGCTCCATGGGGCACCGAACACCCTTGGGCACGTAGACAAAGGTGCCGTCAGAGAAGACCGCGGAGTTCAGGCCGGCGAAGAAATTGTCGCCTGCAGGCACTACCGAGCCCAGGTATTTTTTGACCAACTCCGGGTAATCCTGGATCGCCTCGGAGATGGAGCAGAAGATCACGCCGGCCTTGGCCAGCGGCTCTTTGAAGGTGGTTGCCACGGAAACGGAATCGAATACCGCATCAACGGCCACGCCTGCCAGCTTTTCCCTTTCGTGCAGAGGAATGCCCAGCTTTTCGTAGGTTTTCAGCAGTTCCGGATCCACTTCGTCCAGGCTCTGGGGCATGTCTTCGGGGCGTTTGGGCGCGGAATAATACGAAATCGAATTGTAGTCGATTTTCGGGTAGCCTACATGGGCCCAGTCCGGCTCATTCATATCGAGCCAGCGACGGTAGGCTTTCAGACGCCACGCCAGCATCCATTCCGGTTCTTTCTTCAGGCCGGACAGGCGGGCGATAACGTCCTCATTCAGGCCGGGTTCGAAGGTGTCGGATTCAATATCCGTTACAAATCCGTACTCGTATTCCCGTTTGATCAGCTCGTTCACCTCGGTGTCGGTGGTCGCCATGATCGTCGCTCCGTATTCTCTCATCGCGGGCTTTCGCCCTTGGTGTCGCCGGCAGCCTCATAGGCGGGCTGTCGATCGGTTGCTATTAGTTTGGGTGTTGCAGTGGTCGCTCATCCGGTGAGTACGCCCTGCAATCGCTTTTTGGATGACGAATTTCTACGGAAACATAAGTAGAAAAACAGGCTGCATCCGTTGCTTCCGACTAACAATCATACAATACCATAGTAAATTAGTCAGGTATTAATTTGTGAGTGGGATGATTATACCTTAATCGGCCTTTGGGGCACTAAGGGGCTGAGTGATGGGCCCTGTAGCTTTTAACTACGGAGACTTCAGATTTCGTGCAGGGCGGCGTGCGCGGACCGCCTCCCCAGACACGCCGTGAACCCGTCCGTGGGGGCTTGGTGTTGCCATCCCTGGCAAC
>JAXHUV010000223.1:0-3793 GCA_034189445.1 Pseudomonadota bacterium | reverse complement strand
GGAACGGGCTCGACAGAAAGCCGAGGAAGAGGTCAAGCGAAAAGCCGAAGAAGAGAAGCGAAGGCAGGAAGAACAGCGCAAGCGTGAAGCGGCCGAACGCGAGCGCCAGGAAGAACTGGCCCGCCAGGAAGCTGAGCGCAAGCGCCTTGAGGCAGAGCGGAAGCTTCGGGAGCAGCAGCTCGAGGCTCAGGCGGAGGCGGCTCAAAAGACTCGGGAAGAGGAAGCTCGTCGCCAGCGGGAGGCGGCTGCCGCAAAAGCCCGGGAAGCCCAGATGCTGTCGGAGAGCGAGAAATACCAGGCACTGATCCGGGAGCAGTTAAGCAATGCCTGGTATCCGCCATCCTCGGCCACGGAAGAGATGACCGCGCGGGTGCAGATTATGCTGCTGCCCACTGGAGAGCTTGCTAATGCAGAATTGGTTAGCACTAGTGGTAACAGAGCCTTTGACAACTCGGCGCTGCAGGCTGTCCGTTCGTTGCGAAGGTACCCAATCCCCAATGATCGGGATACCTTTGAACGGTATTTCCGGCAGTTTACGATTGAATTCAATCCACGCCGGATGAATAGAAGATGATATGGATGACACCATGACACATCGGATTTGGTACCAATCGCTCAGAACGCTTCTCGCCGCCCTTGCCCTGATCTTCATTGCGGTTTCAGGAGCCCGGGCGGAGCTGTTGATCCGGATTACCGAAGGTGCAGATTCCGCCATTCCTGTTGCCGTGGTGCCCTTTGCCGAGTCCGGACAGATACCGGTCGGAGACAAGGTCGGTCGCATTGTTCAGGCGGATCTGACCATGACGGGGGAGTTCCGCACCCTGCCTCCGGAGAAAATGCTGAGCCTGCCGTCCAGGCGGGAAGAAGTGTATTTCCGCGACTGGCGCCTGCTCGGCCAGCGCTACGTTCTGGTCGGGGCGCTCACCCGAAGCGGTGACCGTGTCCAGGCCCGGTATGAGCTGTTCGATGTAAACCGCGAAGAGCGGATTCTCGGGGAAACGGCGGCCGCACCTGCTGCCAACATGCGTGCACTGGCGCATCACGTCAGCGATAAGGTGTATGAAGCTATTACCGGGGTACCCGGTGCCTTTTCAACCAAGCTGGCCTACGTCACGCTGGATACCGCCAACGGCAAGCCCCGTTACCGGCTGCAGGTGAGCGATGTCGATGGCAAGCGAGCCCGGATACGCCTGGAAAGCCAGGAGCCCATTTTGTCACCGGCCTGGTCACCGGATGGTAAGAAACTGGCTTATGTTTCGTTCGAAACCGGAAAGCCGGTTATTTTTGTTCATGAGCTTGCGAGCGGCAAGCGCAGCAAGGTGGCCGATTTTCCAGGGCTGAACTCGGCGCCGGCATGGTCTGAGGATGGCAGATCGCTGCTGATGACCCTTTCCAAGGATGGCAACGCCGAGATCTACCGGATGACTCTGGACAGCCGGCAACTGACCAGGCTTACCGACCATTGGGCCATTGACACCGAACCGAGCTGGGACGCCAGTGGCAAGGGGATTTTCTTTACCTCGGACCGGTCCGGCGGCCCGCAGCTTTATCACATGGAAACACCAGGTGCCGAGCCCCGCCGTATTACCTTCGGTAGCCGTTACAACGCCCGACCGAGGCCGGACAATGACGGCAACTATGTCTATTACGTTCACCAGCGGGATCGGGCGTTTCACATTGCCCGCACCGAGCTGAAAACCGGGGAGGAGACCATCCTTACCCGCACGAAGTCTGATGAATCTCCCAGTGTTGCACCCAACGGCCGGATGCTGATCTATGCCACCCGGCAAAACGGAAGCAACGTGCTCACGGTTATTTCTGCCGATGGGGGTGCAGCCTACAGCTTGCCCGCATCCGAAGGCGATGTCCGTGAGCCCGCCTGGGGACCTTTGGTTCGCTGATTGCCGACGTTTTTGGGCATCGGCAATTGTTCAACTAATCACTTACTCAACTGGAAGGAAGAAACCATGAACTTGTCAGCTCAAGCAAAAGCCTTTGCACTATTGTTGTCTGTTGGTCTGGTCGCTGGCTGTAGCTCCACCGGTGGCACCCCGGAAGAAGGCGGTGAGTACGGCTCGGATGTTGCCGCGGTAGACCAGGAAGGCGGTTCCACTGTTTATGGCGGTGCCGACCAGGGTGGTGTGTCTTCGTCAACCATGACCGACGAAGAGCGCATGGCAGCACGCCAACAGGCAGAGCATCAGGCTCTGCGAGAAATTACCCTGTTTTACTTTGATTTCGATACCGCGGAAATCAAGCAGGAGGCCCGTGACGTGCTGGTAGCCCATGCTCGTTTCCTGGCCAATAACCCGGGGCAGAACGTGCGCATTGAGGGTCACGCCGATGAGCGCGGCACCAAGGAATACAACCTGGCTCTGGGTGAGCGTCGTGCCAATGCCGTACAACGCTTCCTGATCGTCAATGGCGCTTCACGTGGCCAGCTCGAAACCGTAAGCTATGGCGAAGAGAAGCCGTCGGTGATGGGTTCCAGCGAGAGTGCCTGGGCCCAGAACCGTCGTGTGGAACTGGTATTTGAGTAATCGCACGGGAAGGACCATGAGAAGAAAACTCATGGCGACAGTGGTGCTGCCGCTTGCCCTTGGGCCGGCGGGGGTGGCCCTGGCGCAATCAGCTCAGGACAGCCAGCGCAACGCCAAAAACAGCCAGGCGACGGCTGAACTGTTCTACATGATCCAGCAGCTTCAGGGTGAAGTCAGGCGGCTCCAGGGTGAAGTCGAGGAGCAGAGACACCTGATTGACCGCCTGCAGCAACAGGGGCGAGACCGCTATATCGATCTCGATCAGCGTATTCTGGACCTCTCGGAAAAGGTGGCGTCGCAACCGGCTATCGAGGCCAGCGCGAGTAATGCCTCCACGGTTTCCGGATCAGCTCCGGCGGCAAGGGAATATCGCCAGCCGGGTGCGGAAGAGCGTAAGGCCTACGAACAGATCCAGAACCTGATCCGTGACCAGAAAAAATACGATGAGGCCATCAGTCGGATATACCAGTTTATCGATGAATATCCGGAAGGTGACCTGACAGTTAACGCCTATTACTGGCTGGGCGAGGTGTACCTGGTGAAGCCACAGCTGGAGCAGGCAAAGCAGGCGTTCACCATTGTTGCTACCCGCTTTGCCGATCACCGCAAGGCTCCCGATGCCGTCTACAAGCTAGGCGTGACCCAGGATCGCCTGGGGGAAAAGGAACAGGCCCGGCGCAGCATGCAAACCGTGATTAAGGATTACCCGTCCAGCGGCGCTGCCGACCTGGCCCGGAAGTTTCTCGAGTCCTCGTAGTCTGGCGGACGTGGAAAAATGTTGAGAAACCTGAGAAAAAGGGTTGATCAGCGGCCAAAAATCATTACTATATGCGCCTCGTTTGGGTCGTTAGCTCAGTTGGTAGAGCAGTTGGCTTTTAACCAATTGGTCGAAGGTTCGAATCCTTCACGACCCACCAGGCACAAAATACCGGTTGGGCTGAATCATTCGGTATGGATTGAAACCACGGTTTCAGTCAGCAGTTCAGGGTCGTTAGCTCAGTTGGTAGAGCAGTTGGCTTTTAACCAATTGGTCGAAGGTTCGAATCCTTCACGACCCACCAGATAACAGGAACCTTCGGGTTTTTGTAAAAAAAGAGCCTCCGGGCTCTTTTTTTTTGCGTATAGGTTCCAAACTAGCAGCCTGTCGGACTTAAGCAATCGTCGCGAGCAAGGTGGGAAAGCGAGCGCAGATTTTCTGGATTTTGAGGCGCATAGTGGTTCTATGCAACGAAAAAGCCGGGAAATATGAGCCG
>JAXHUV010000222.1:0-3807 GCA_034189445.1 Pseudomonadota bacterium | reverse complement strand
TTGGCCGTATCCCAGGGCGTGCAGCTATCATCGATGTTCGTCACAAACCGTGAACCATTCCAATACTCTGCGGAAAATGGCATCAGCAACTCGTCCACATTTTCAGGGCCGTAGACGTTTTTCATTTGCAGGCGGCCGTAGCGCATTTTACCCGTGATATCCGGCTGAAACGCCGATGGGCTGGGCGCGGTCACCGTGGCGGGCGGCATCCATGACACCCCATCCGCATCCTCTACCTTGGTCACACCAAAGGTCAGCTTTGGATCAAAGGGCGGCAATCGTGCATCACTGGTTTTGTCAAACCGGAACTCGTCCGCCGGGGAATACTGGTAAAACAGGGGGTCACCATCGCCTCTGGGCTCTACTAACTGCATGTCACTGAAGGTTACCTCCAGCGGCACCGGCGTCGTGTTGTCGTTCAGGGTTGCGGAATCATCGCTTGTTGGCCAATCCCTTGTAAAGCCGCTGGCCGCGAGCCGCATGAACCCGTCGAAATAATAGTTCCGGGTGGTTTCGCCACCCACCGCCTGCGGAATCACCTCGAACCGGGGCGGAACCTGCCACTGGAATCCCTGACCGGTGTAGGTGAAGGGATTGTTTCCGGCGGTGCAGGCCGAGCCCAGTGTGCCGGTATCCTCCATGGAGAGCTCCAGCCGGGCGGGTATGAAGCGGCCGGTGGGACGACTCTGGCCCGAGGGCAGCGTCCGGCCCAGGTAGGTGGTGGCGGGAATCAGAAACCGGAAGACGCCCACCTCTGACACCGTGGCCGACACCGAGGTGGTGGCGTCAGTGGAGGGAAGATGATCGTACTCGGTTGGCGACAGGGTTCCGGGGTCGCCGCCGGTCGGCGCCAGCAGCTCCAGCGCCAACGGCATGTGGGGGTTGGCAAAATTGGGCGTAACCGGGTTGCCCTGACACAGGTCGCCATCGCCATCCCACTCCCAGCCCACCGCCTGGATCGACAGCGGGAACGGTTCCCCCGCCGCTTTGAACTTCGCGCAGGAGGCGTCCGCCTCATCGCATTCACCACCGGTGCGGATACACCAGCCCGCGGGGATGCTGGCGAAGCTGTCGGCACCACGCAACACCAACTCCGCGTCGTTTGTGGCCTCACTGCCCCTGTAGCGCATGTTCAGGCTCATCAGCCCCGCGTCGGGATAGGCAAGCTGGATCTGCGCAACCCCATCGCCATCGAAATCGAGGCTCAGCGAAGTCGGCGAGTCGGCGTTCAGGCTGACCTCGCTCCCCGCCACCGTGGGCGCCCGGGTGCCGGAAGTTGGGCTGTTGTAACTTGCCCAAATATCGACCTGGCGGCTCACGTTCTCGAACGCCGGCACACACGCCTGGGTCGCATCATCCTGCCGCACCGCCTGCACCGCGATCGGCCCGGACGGTTTATGCGCCGTCAGGTCTGGCAGATCGAAGGCCAGGCCCGCGGCCTGAAAGGTCAGCTCGCAGGATGAGAGTGCCCCCCCGACCCGGCAGCGGGTCTGGGATTGAGCCGCGGGATCTGAAGCGGAGACCCCGAGGGTCACGCTGCCCGGCGTGGTATGGCTCAACGTCGCCACCCCGGAGCCGTTGTTCAGCGTAATCGGATTGCCACCCTGCCAGCCGGCGGCGGGGGTCAGCGCCGCCACCACCGGATCGGCCACCAGGGTGGTGCAGTCGGCATCGGCGCAGGCTTTCAGGGTGACGCTCTCCGGCTGGCAGGTGAGGGCCACCCCATCGTGATCGATCTCGAAATGGTGCAGCGGGAACTGGCTGGCCACCTCGATGACGATCTCATCACTGCCATGGGGTTGCCAGCTACTGTTGGAGCAACCAAAGAGGCCCCACAGCAAACAGTCCCGATACTCGACCCTCAGCTCCACCACGTAGGCGCCCGGCGCGTCGAAGGCGGTGGTGTAGGTCAAGGGCGAACGGTTGCAGCTGCTACTATCCGATATGCCCTGCTGCACGATCGCCCCCGCCCGAATCCAGCTCTCCCGCCACTGGCGGCTGTAGAGCCAGCTGGGGCTTGAACAGCCATCCACCGCGCCGGAGAAAGCCACCGTCTCCCCCGGCCCGACGAACACCGGCCCCACGGCATCGCCGTTGGCAGAGAGCCGAACCAGAGCCCGACACAGGCCGGATAGGAGCCCCTCATTGACGCCCTGGTAGTTCCGGGTAACGGTGGTGTGGTTGCCCACGGATAGGGCCCCTGCCGCCGCCAGCCCGCCCTCGATCTGGCCCTGGTTGCCCACCGACAGGCTGCCGGCGGCATAGGCCAGGCCGTTGAATATCCCGTGGTTGCCCCAAGAAAGGCTGCCACGGGCCAGCACCAGCAGTTGCTCCGCCCCCCCCGAGCCGTTGATACTGACGTGGGTGCCCACCGACAGCTCACCGTTGACGAAGATCCGCACCCGGGCACCGGCCTGTACCCTTAGCTGGTAGCCTTGGGGCAGGGATGCGGCCTGAAAGTAGTAGTCGCCCGATGCCAGAGTGGCGCCCGACGCCGGCCAGGCGGCATCGCCCCAGGGGATGGCGGATAGATCCAGGGCATTGCCACTGGCGAGAAGGTTGGGGTTGATCCCCGTATCGGAGCGGTAAACATCCGTGCACAGTGCCGCCTTGGCGGTCACCGCCACGCCCAGCAGCGCCGCCAGGATCAGGCCAAGGCAAGCCAATCTACCTCTGCTCATCGTACTCTGACCTCCACGGTTCGGCTGGCCTGGCTCGGGTCGTTGTCGGCCCCGCACCGCCCATGGCTTTGCAGGGTGGCCACCCGATCATTTCCACCGCCCGGGATGGTTACCGGGTCGGTTATGTGGCAATCGATATCAGCGCGACAGCCCGCCAGGCCAGCCGTCGAAAATTTCACCGTCGAAGGCACCCCGGTGCAATCAGGGGCCCCTTCCAATACCCTGGCCACCGCCAGCTGCGCCCCGCTCTCAGCCGCATAAAAAGCCCGTTGGGATTGAATCTGCAGGCTCACCGACTGCCCGGTCGCCTGCTGAAGCTGGGCCATTCCCACTACCAAAAGTGCCAGCACGGTGATCACAAACAGCGCGATGGGCAGCCCAATGCCTTGCTGGTAGCGGATTGCCAGGTGTGGGTGCGAACGGAGATCAGGGAACATTGCGGATCTGCACCTCCTGGCTCACGGTTGTGGTTTCGCCACTACGGGGATCTTCAAGTGTGAAGGTGAAACTGACCAGCGCCCCGCGCTGGAGCGTCGCCGGAGCGAAAGAAAAATCCACTGTGCCAGTAAGGTTCGCTGCCAACACTTCCCGGGTGGCTGTCGCTGGCGGTGTTGGCTGGCTCGGGCTGGCCCCGTAATCACTATAGCGATAGAGAAACCGGCCACTCTGACAATAACTGATGGGGGAACCCACAACGAACACCCGCCGCTCGGGAGAGCGCTGGCTGAACCGATGGGCAGCGGACAAACTGATAACAGCCGGGGAAACGCTGTTATCGATGTTGCTGATCAGCGGACTGACTGGTCCGGGATTGCTGGTATCGTAGAGATCGTTGGTCGTGGCTGAGCCATAACCATAGACCAGCGCACGGGCATCCCCCAGCGACGGCGCACTGGCAAAAGGGGCGACCTCGATCTTATCGAAGTCAGGTCCATGGGTTAGCCGAACATAGGCGGTCGCCGACAGGGTCGGCAGCCACTCGATGCAAGATCCCGAGGTGCGGACTGAAATCGGAAACGCGTGCCGCAGCTCCCGGGATACCTGTTCACTGACCACCACACCCTGCAGAGCACGCTGTTGCCGGGAGCCAACATCGAGAGCGCCTTGCGTCGACAGAGTGACAAAC
>JAXHUV010000221.1:0-3813 GCA_034189445.1 Pseudomonadota bacterium | reverse complement strand
CGACACTGCCCTTCCTGCAGGCCGAAACCGCCTCCACCGTACTTAAGGCCCGGGTGGACCAGGCGCATTCGGACGACCATCTCAGCCGACTGGACATCGGGGGTCAGTCGCTTTTCATCAGCCGTTGTGGTCTGCAGGACGGCCAGGCCACCCGGGTGCGCATCCAGGCCAAGGATGTGGTTCTGGCCCTGTCGCCGCCCACCAGTATCAGCCTGTTGAACTGTCTGGAAACCAGACTCATTGACCTGCAACCCGACTCGAACCCGAGTCAGCTACTGGTGAGACTGGGCCTCGGGTCACAGACAATGATCGCCCGGGTTTCCAGGCGTTCGGCAACACGTCTAGGCCTCCGGGAGAACCAGCGGGTTTACGCACTCATCAAGGGCGTCGCCATGAAATAGCAGCGCTGTGGTTTCCAGCTGCAGATACCATAAATTCAGCAAGATGTATGATGATGGCTCTGAGTTGCATACAATCCCGCAGCTGTAATGCCGACAAATGCCCGACCGGCATCGCAACCACCAGTCTGGCCCCCAACAAACAGCTGGACGTAACCGACAAAGGCGTTCGCGTGGCAAACTATCAGCACTCCCCGGTCGAGGCGCTGGAAGAGCTGCAACCACGGCGCATTAATCCGGGCCTGGTGATGAACCATGCACAGCTCTACCCCGGTATCGGACCCGGTTGTTTGTTACACAAAGACTTCACACCGGCAGACTGGGCCGAAGACTGGCGACTGGCAAGGGCCTGATCGCTGACAATAAATAAGGCTGTCTGATGACATCAAGAATTGCGGTTGTTCTTGTGGTGCTTGTTGCACTGGCGGGTGCCTGGTGGCTGCTGCAGATACTGGGGATGCCGCCAAACCTGTCACCGGATGCGCTCTCGACATGGTTGCAGAGCCAGGGTGCCGTCGGGCCGTTACTGTTAATGTTGCTGATGTTGATCGCGGTGGTCGTGGGCCCGATACCGACACTCCCTGTCAGCGCCACGGCCGGACTTGCCTTTGGCATCCTGCCGGGAACCACTATTGCTGCCATGGGTGCTGTTATAGGCGCTCTCATGGCCTTCTGGATTGCTCGTTTCCTTGGCCGGGAAGCAATCTGCAGACGCTTCCCGGACAACCCGGTTCTGGCCCGGGATGGCTCACAGCGCTTTCTGACCATCACCATCCTGCTGACCCGACTGATTCCCGTGTTCTCGTTCGCCCTGATCAGTTATGCCGCGGGGGTCACCGCGATCCATACCTGGCGCTTTATTGCTGCCACTACCATTGGCATGCTGCCAATGACCCTGGTGTTTGCAGGACTGGGAAACACGTTCAAACTGAATCCGGTGATGACGGTCGTGGCTGCACTGGCTATCCTTGTCGTGATGGTGTGGTTACCCTGGTCCCTCAGCCGCCACCCTGATTCATGGCTTGCCCGCTGGCTCCACCTTCACCAATAACAACAAGGATTTTTCATGCGCCGTCCCGAAAAAGCGGACCTTATGCCCCGGTCTGCCATCCAGAACGCACACGCGAAGATCCCGGGGCGCGGCAACACGGCTGTAGGACAACTGACGCGCACCGCCAAACTCTGCATGCTCACAAATATTCACACAACCATCACAGCTCTGTAACAAATCTTCCCAGCAGCCTGTCGGACTTAAGCAATCGTCGCGAGCAAGGTGGGAAAGCGAGCGCAGGTTTTCTGGATTTTGAGGCGCATAGTGGTTCTATGCAACGAAAAAGCCGGGAAATATGAGCCGTTTTCCCACCGGCGCAGTAGATTAGCCTTAAGTCCGACAGGCTGCTAGCCAGCCACGACGACGACAGCGCCGAGAAAGTCGCGGTGCTGAAAGGCCTGGGTGCCCGCATATCGGAATTCCCGGTCAACCTTGAAACGGCGATTGCCGCCCGGGGTAGCGGCTTGTCCACCCTGTTTGGCGCACCCAATATCCTGCGTAACGCCTCCCAGTCCGGTAATATGAAAGCGCTGGACGCGGTTAGTGAAGGGGTAGCCGACTGCCTTTGCAGCGATTATTCACCGGCCGCGCTGTTACCCTCGATCCTGCGACTGGTGGAAAACGATCACCTCTCGCTGCCCCAGGCGTTCGCTCTGGTGACCCGCAACCCGGCCAGAGCCGCAGGGCTTGAAGACCGGGGTGTCATTGCCCCGGGCAAACGGGCGGACCTGATTGCCATCACCGGCAGCGGACTGCTGGCAGAGGCACGTCAGGTCTGGTCCGGTGGCCAGGAGGTACTCCGATGGCAGGCACACTGATCTACCTGATTGGCCCCTCGGGCAGTGGCAAGGACACCCTGATCAACCTGGCCCGGCAACAGCTGGGGCAGGAGGCCGATGTCTGCTTTGCCCACCGGTACATCACCCGACCAGCCTCGGCCGGTGGTGAGAATCATGTTGCCCTGACGGAAGATGAATTCCTGGCGCGCCAGCGTGCCGGCCTCTTCGCCATGAGCTGGTCCGGTCACGGCTGCCATTACGGGATTGGTCTCGAGATCAATCAATGGCTGGCCAAGGGCCTGACCGTAGTGATGAACGGCTCAAGGGGCTATCTGAAAACGGCCTTACAGAATTACCCTGAGTTGCGACCGGTGCTGATCGATGTCGCACCGGAAGTGCTCAAGGAACGGCTGACCCGGCGTGGTCGCGAAACGCTGCAAGACATTGAACTGCGGCTGAACCGCAACAGCCAGTTCGATCTGAACGCGGAGAAAGACAGCCTGCGGGTGGACAACACCCACTCGCCAGAAGTGGCCAGCCAACGATTGCTGGCAATTATTGACCACTACAGGAGGCAGGGCAGGTGCGTGTGACTTTTCTGGGCACCGGTGGCGCCGGCGGTGTGCCACGGTTCGGCTGTACCTGCCCCGCCTGCCGGCGGGCAAATGATGATCCAAGCCATGTCCGCCGCCCCTGTTCGGCACTGGTTGAAGACGGCAACCACAAGATACTGCTGGATGCCGGCCTGATGGACCTGCACGACCGCTTCGAACCGGGTGAGCTCAGTGCCATTATGCTCACCCACTACCATCCGGATCACGTGCAGGGCCTGCTGCACCTGCGCTGGGGAAAAGGCGATTCAATCCCCGTCTACGCACCCCCGGACCCAGTAGGTTTTGCCGATCTGCTCAAACACCCCGGCATCCTGGATATTTCTGGCCTGAGCGCGTTTGAAGCGCTTGAACTGGGTGACTTCAGCCTGACACCGCTACCGCTAAACCATTCCAGACTCACCTTCGGCTACGCCATCGCCCACCGCAACGGCGCACGGTTTGCGTACCTGACGGACACCCTTGGGCTACCGCAGGCATCGGGCGATTTCCTCAGGCGCTGGAGTCCTGGCCACATAGCCGTGGATTGCAGCCATCCGCCAACAGACTTCTCTGGCAAAAAACCCCAGAACCATAATGATGTCACCGCGGCACTGGCAATGATTGAACGCAGTGGCGCTGAGCAGGGCTGGCTGACCCATCTGGGCCACGGGACCGACTGCTGGCTGATGGCGCATGGCAACATGCTGCCGAAAAATGTGAGTCCTGCAGCGGACGGGCAGGGCGTCGATATTCCGACCGGAAATCCCCGGTCATGATCGCGGCCAGAAGACACAATCAGGGCAATTTTTACCGAAAGTAACTCACGGCGCAGGGGTGCTCAGCAGCTATCTTGATGACTTAATGTTCTGGACAGCCTGTCGGACTTAAGGCTAATCTACTGCGCCGGTGGGAAAACGGCTCATATTTCCCGGCTTTTTCGTTGCATAGAACCACTATGCGCCTCAAAATCCAGAAAACCTGCGCTCGCTTTC
>JAXHUV010000220.1:0-3815 GCA_034189445.1 Pseudomonadota bacterium | reverse complement strand
GTTCGGATGATTGATCAGCAGGTAATCGTGGGCCGCGTGCCGGTTCACCACACCCACCCGCTCGTTGCGAAGCTCCCGGAGATCGCCGATAAAACGACCATCATCCCGGATGGCGAGGGCGATGGGCACGGTCAGATAGGCCCGGGTAAACAGAAAGGCGTCTTCAGTGCGCGGAGTCCGGGACAACCCCGGGAGTATATCCACCTTGCCCGATCGGAGCTGCTCTTCCGCATCCATGCGGCTCCCGGCCACGGAGCGGGTAACCCGGACGTTCAGCTCGGTTTCGAGCCGTGTCAGCAGGTCCGGAACAAGACCCGTGGGCCGGCCATCCTGGGTATATTCAAACGGTGGCCAGTCCGAGCGAAAGGCGACCTTCAGGTTTGGATGCCGCTTGAGCCAATCGATGTCCGATCCAGACAGTTCCAGCCCGTTTCGCTCCATCGCCGGCTGGTCGGCCTGCAGCCATGACTGGCGGATGGTACGGTGCTCGTTGTGGCTGATCGCGGCAATGGCCTTGTTCAACACCTGATAAAGACGATCCCGGTCGGTATCCACCCGCAACACCACCTCCACCGGGTTGCTATCGAGCAGTACCGAGAGACCGATGCCGTTCACCATGGCCGACTGCAGGTAATCGGAAACCACCGGCACCGGCGCCAGAAAGGCGTCCGCTTGCCCTGAGAGAATCCGCCCGACGGCTTCGCTGACGCTGTTTACCGTTACCGGTGTGAACTTTTCAACCGGGTCCAGCATGGGGTACTGGTTGGGATCACCGGTAATCACCGCAATCCGGCTGCCCTCGAGATCGGCAAGGGTCCGGATGGCAGCGTCTCCGGCGCTGACGAACAGGCCGTAGGTAAGGGACATCAGGGGGTCGGTAAAGCGTTTTCCGGGAACCACGGGCGCCCCGGGCATCCGCGTGGTCAGAACCGCATCGGTTACCAGATCGTTCTGAACCGGGCCACTCTTCCGCCCTGCATCCAGGACAACGGGCTCTATGGTGACACCCAGCTTGTCGGAAAGCCGGGCAAGGTAGTCAATGTAGGTCCCTGCAAGAACGCCATTACCAGTGTCGAAAACCAGCGGAACCTGATCACCGCGAAGGCCGATGCGAAAGCTGTCCTGCTGTTCCAGCCAGGTCAGCTGTTGCTTGCCAAGCACCGGTGCCGGCGATGCTTGAGGCGGCTCCGCCCGCACCGGGAACTGACACAGCACCAACAGGCAGCATAGTACAAAGGCATGGGTGACCTTCACTGGATGTCCTTACGGGTTCCGCTACATTTCAGGGAACAATACCTGCAAACGCCATTGATTTCATTCAGGCCATGTCGCTGATAATGACCTGATCGCGACCTGCGTCCTTGGCCTGATAAAGGGCGCGGTCGGCGCGGTCAAACACCGATTCTTCGGTATCACCCGCAAAAAAGCCTGCCAGACCGGCGGAAAAGGTAACGGTTACCGGCTCTCCGCGAAAGTGGAACGGCAACTTTCCGACATGCCCGCGCAATTTATCCACCACCTGTCGGGCCTCTTCCGGCCCGGTTTCCGGCAACAGCACAACGAACTCCTCACCGCCGAACCGGGCCACAAAGTCGGTGCTACGCAAACGTTCCCTGAACTCTCTCGCAACTAGCTGCAGTACCCGGTCTCCCGCCTTGTGGCCGTATCTGTCGTTAATCCGTTTAAACAGATCGATATCCAGCACACCCAAGGTCAGCGGATGGCTGTAACGTTGCCAGCGATTGTATTCAAACGACAGTCGCTCCTGCCAGGCCTCCCGGTTAGGCAACCCGGTGAGAAGGTCGGTCATGGCACGCAACCGTTCCTTGCGAACCCGTTCCTGCATCTGCTCGGAGTGGGCCTCCATGCCCGCCACTTTCTCCTGCATCGCATCAAGCTGTTCGGAAAGCGCGCGTTCGCGTTCCGATTCCTGTGTCCGGAAGCGGCCAACGGCCTGACCGATGGACTCAAGATGACGGCTGACCGACTGCTTGAGATCCTGCAGGTTATCGCTCTCCTGCAATCGCTGCCCCACCCGATCGATCTCCTCACGGATTTCCCGGTCAAGATGCTCGGAGGCATCCAGCCGACCGGACTGGGCCGAAGACTGGGCCGAAAAGTTCTCCCTCAGCAGCTCCAGGCGTTCGTCCAGGCGCTTGAGGAAGGCCTCGAATTCACGCTTGCTCCGGGTTACCGCAGCTATTACCAGTTCCGCCACATGGTTCAGCCCTTCCCGCAACGCGTCCCAGTCGTTACTGGTTAGCAGGGATTGCTGCAGCGAACGGGCCCGGGCCTCGGCTGCGGGTTCCAGGGAAACCTGGGCAAGCATCTGGCCCAGCAGTTGGCCTACCCGGCGGGCAATACGCAACCGCTGGCTATTATCTTCGATAGGCTCATCATTGCCCGGCACCGACTCCGACTGCTCGGGGGCTACCGGCTGAGGTAGCGATTCGTTTTCCGGCTCCCGTGATTTACGGGAAAAAAATGAGGGTTTCCTGTCGTTGGCGGACTGCCGCTCATCGAGTAGTGCAACCTGACGATCAATCTGATCCTGAAGCTCTTTCCAGGTATCAACATCCACCCGGCTTTTCCGAAGATCCTTGCGGACTCGTGCCAGCAGACGGTCCAGCTCCGGCGTCTGACCTTCGGAGGCAAGACTGGTCCGCACCAGCATGCGCTCGAGAGTGTTGCGTTCCGCTTTCCACTGCTTTTCCCGGTTATCCGCAGACTCGAGTTCCTGAAAATATTTTTCCTTCCAGGACTGATCCGATGCCATGGTGCGCTCCCGCCTACCCTTGCTGTACTGTTGATGTTTGAGAAAGCCCGACTTGCCTGTTGCCGGATTCAGGAACTCTCATCACTGGTCTTGCCATGATACTTATCACGGCGCGCTCTGGGGTGACTCTGATCATAAACCCGTGCCAAATGTTGAAAATCAAGATGGGTATAGACTTGGGTTGTGGCAATGTCGGCGTGCCCAAGTAACTCTTGTACGGCCCGCAGGTCGCCACTGGATTCAAGCATGTGGCTGGCAAAGGAGTGTCGCAGCAGGTGTGGATGGAGTTTCTGGTCGGCACCGTGGCTGATGCCCCAGCGGCTCAGGCGGGCCTGGATACTGCGGTGGCTGAGCCGTTCGCCCCTCTGGCTGACAAACAACGCGGTCTCCCCGTCATTGGCCAGCGCAGCCCTGAGTGGCAGCCACGCCTGAATGGCCGCGACCGCCTTGCGGCCTACGGGCAGCAGCCGTTTCTTGCCGCCCTTACCCAGCACACGGACTTCACCGCTGCGCAAATCGACGGTATCCAGATCCAGACTCGCCAGCTCCGCCAGGCGCAAGCCCGAGGAGTACATCAGCTCGAACATGCACAGATCGCGGACTTCCAGTGGATCATGCGGCTGGCCATCAAGCAGATGATTCAGTTGGTCCACGTCCGCCACGCGGGGCAGACGACGGCCACTCCTGGGGGCACGGATAGCCAGCGCCGGATTATCCGAGGCCAGCTTTTCCCTGAGCAGGAACTGGTAGAAACGGCGGGTCGCGGACAGATGCCGGGCAATGCTTCGCCCTGACAGGCCCTCCCGGCTGAGCGTCGCCACATAACGGCGCAGATCATGATTGGTCACCCGCTGCCAGGCGGTAAAGCCACCTTGGCCCAGCCAGCCCGCCAGACGCAGCAGGTCTCGCTGGTAGCTGTCGCAGGTTCTGGGGGAATGGCGTTTTTCCGAGGCCAGGTGCCGGATAAAATCCATCAGCGGCACGGAAAGCTCATGAGGCTCCGCCGGAATCTCCGACACTAGCGAGACTCCGTCGCCCT
>JAXHUV010000022.1:6091-18820 GCA_034189445.1 Pseudomonadota bacterium | reverse complement strand
GCTGTGTATTGCTGTCGACGGACACCTTGGAGTCAACGCCCGGCCCCAGCAGGGGGGCACCGCCCACGGTGATGGAATCGCTGGAATCATCCGGGTCTACCTGCACCGCGCCGGCGCGCACGACAAAATCACCAGCCTCGAAAGCCTGTGCGACCGGAGCCGTAACCATAACCGCCGCAGCGAGAACGCTAAGTTTGAAAGAACGGGACATAAACTATCTCCTTTTATGTTTTATGAAAACTTCATGAAAATTCTTCCATAACTTCAGATTAACGATAGCGAGAAAGTGAAACTTGATTTAGCGCAAGATTCGCGAGTGGAGATAGGTGCCTTGAGTGGTGGATTGATCTAACTCAAGAAAATGTGTGCCTACGGGCTTTGCGGATGGTCATCAGGCCGAATTCTTGTTACTTGCTGGCAGATTTTCGTCCGGTGCCAACACGTCACGGACACTCAGCGGTTGCCCGCCCCATCCCGGATCTGAGCTTCCTGGATAGGTCGACCGGGGGCATGGTCTCGCAGATCCAGCGGGCCCTTTTCAGTCAGGTGGTGTTCGAAGCGGGAGCCGTCAAGACGCTTTCTCAACATCCATAGGGGCGTACCGAATAGAGTTGCATCTTGAAACCAGATTGAATAGGTTTGCGTAACGAAACTAAGTTGGTGGGGTTGTACATTACCATGAGCATGAACCTGGGTCCTTTGTTCGAACCGTTTGAAATCTACAACCTCAAGCTGCGCAACCGGGTGGCCATGGCCCCGATGACCCGCAACTTTTCTCCCGACGGCGTACCTGGTGAAGATGTGGTGGCCTATTACCGGCGCCGTGCCGAGGCCGGTGTTGGCCTGATCATTACCGAGGGCACTACCGTCAATCATCCGGCGGCCAATGGCTATCCCAAGGTGCCGGCGTTTCACGGCGTACAGGCCCTGGCCGGCTGGAAAAAGGTAGCGGATGCGGTGCATGAGGCCGGTGGCGCGATTTTTCCGCAGCTTTGGCACGTCGGCGCCGTCAGGAAGGAGGGCACACCGCCGGATCCGTCGGTCCCCGGCTACAGCCCTTCCGGCTTGTTCGCGCCCGGCAAGCCCAATGGCAAGGCCATGAGCAAGGAAGACATCGAGGACGTTGTCACCGCTTTTGCTGATGCGGCCCAGGATGCCAGGGCCCTGGGTTTTGACGGGGTGGAGATCCATGGCGCCCATGGTTACCTGCTCGACCAGTTCCTCTGGGAAGGCACCAATCAGCGCGATGATGAATACGGCGGCAGTTTGGAAAACCGCCTGCGTTTCGTGGTGGAAATTGTGGAGGCGGTGCGTCATCGGGTAGGCCCGGACTTCCCTATCATGCTGCGCTTCTCACAGTGGAAGCAGCAGGATTACGAAGCCAGGCTGGCCAACAGTCCGAAGGAGCTGGAACAATTCCTGAAGCCTCTGGTGGAAGCCGGTGTGGACATTTTCCACGCCTCCACCCGCCGTTTCTGGGAGCCGGAGTTTGAAGGTTCTGATCTGAATCTCGCGGGCTGGACCCAGAGGCTTTCCGGCAAGCCGACCATGTCCGTGGGCAGTGTCGGGCTGACTGAAGATTTCATCAGCGGTACCTTCGCCAGCAAGCAGGAAACGGTTGAGAAAGCCGGCATTGATGAACTGGTCCAGCGCATGAATAACCACGAGTTTGAGCTGATCGCCGTTGGCCGCGCCCTCCTGCAGGATCCGGAATGGCTGGTTAAGGTGAAGGAAGGTCGGTTGAATGAACTGGAAGCTTTTGCGAAGAAGTCGCTGGCAAAGCTTTATTGAGACTAAGATGCGTTGACGATCAACCCCAGCTTAACGCCGAGCTTTTTTACGTCTGTCTTCATAATGTCGACCAGATAGAGATCGGGGAAACCACAGACCTGATGGTGCGTTTCAATCAGGACGGAACGGTATCTTCCTACGTTTACAGCACCACCGAATAGGTGCCAGGGCCTCCGGAGGCTGGGCTTATGGATGACCAGAGTGATCCGGTTAATATAGCGCAGTTGCTGGATCGGCTGGAGGCTGTGGCGGCCAATCGTTCCCACGTGTCCATCGGTGAAATGATGGATGCGATCGGGCGCAGGACGTTCGGACCGGTGGTGCTTCTGGTGGGGCTGATTCTGGTGACTCCCCTCAGTGGTGTGCCAGGGATACCGACGCTGATGGGTTTGCTCACGCTGCTGACTCTGGGTCAGGTTCTGTTGGGGCGCAAGCGTTTCTGGTTGCCGGATTGGCTGGTGAAGCGGAAGGTGTCGCACCGGAAGCTTTTGCAGGGCCTGAAACTGTTGCGCCCACCCGCCAGAAGGATTGACCGCCTGATCCGCCCACGGCTTACCGTGTTGGTCAAGGGACCAGGGCTTTATATGATGGCACTGGGTTGTATGGTGATAGCCTTAGTGATGCCTGCGACAGAAATTGTGCCGTTCAGCTCCAGTATTGCCGGTGTCGCCCTTGTGTTCTTTGGCCTGACGATGATCTCGAAGGATGGCCTGCTGGCCCTCTTCGCCTGGGGAATCTCATTGACCGGCCCGATCATGCTGGCCCACAACCTTGGTGGGTAAGCGCCAGGCAAGAACTGCAACAGACGAGGAAAGCCCGCATGCCGGCAACCGGGCTGCCCGGGTCTTCAGCGGCGGTCGGGCTTGCTGTCGATGCGACCATTGAGCATGCGATGGGCGACCCGGAAGCCGCCCCTACGTTGATGCTCGCAATCAGCACTGCGACAAACACCATGACCCCAACGGCAATGTTCTCCGCCTGGGCGCCAACTCCAGAAAGTGCCAGGGCGGTCACGACCAGAAGAATACCCTTGCCAATAAGGCTGCGACGATCGGCGCCTTTCTTCGCGGCTGCTTTGTCAGCGGCCGACGGTTCCCTCGATTGCGCGATTCGATGAACTCATCCTTGATGAGTCAGGATAAAAGTGGATTATGTAGTTATATTCATGAAGGCATTTGTATAGGGAACCCGCGGCGAAGCAACCGCGTCAGCCATGTATAGACGTACTCAGGACACTAACCAGCTGTAAATAGAGGTAGTTTATGGAAAGGTATCTGACGGCGGCCCTGTTGGGCATTTTCCTTGTGGGTTCGGTTCCGGCCGCAGCCCAACCACCGGGCGACCAGCTCCCTCCCGGACTGCAGAAGAAGGTCGAGCGGGGCGAACCGTTGCCACCGGGCTGGCAGAAAAAAGTGAATTATCGGGAAGGGGATTACCTGGACCGGGGTCTTCTGCGCTACGGTACCATTGAAGACCTTGACGGACATCGTCAGAGGGTGCGGATTGAGGATCGGGTCTACACCATTATCCGGGATACCCGGGAGATCCTCGACATTCTGGATCAGTAAACCCAGCGGGCCGCAGGCGCGGCCCGCTCCATAACCGGGGTCAGTCCCTGGGGCGTTCGACAACCTTGCGCTTTCCCTTGGCGCACAGTGACAGCGCTTTCAGGCCATCGGCATCGAACGCATCCACGCGGATAACATCGTAGAGTGCTTCCAGAGCTTCCAGCAGTTTGTCGCATTCGTCTGCCTTGACCACGCCCTGGGCGCAGGCCCAGTCCACCAGCTGCTTGCGCTCGTGGCCCATCAGTAGGTCAATGCCGCCCAGTTCATCTTCATCGCGGTTACGCATTGCGTGATGCAGCCGGCTGCGCATCTCTGCGGTCTCATTGGCCAGTTTGTAGGCATTGAGAACCCGACCCAGGGAATCTTCCGGGTCCATGGTGGTGTAGGCGCCACGGCTGATGCGTTGGCGCACCGGGGTGTCCTTGACGATGGAATCGGCCACTTTGGCGCCGAGTTTGTCGTCCGGCCCGTTCAGGCCGGTGGCACCGAGCGGGAACACCAGCAGACGCAGGGGCCAACGCAGTGCGGGCACCGGGAAGTTGATGATGGCTGCGCGCATGGAGCCCTGCAGATCCCGCAGGCAGGTCTTCAGGCACCATTCCACCAGCGGCCGCTGGTCGTCCGGGTAACCTTCCTCATGCCATTGCTTGATCACGGCGGTGGCGTAGTAGAGCTGCACCAGGCAGTCCGCCATGCGGCCGGAGAGCCGCTGCCGGGCCTTGAGACCGCCGCCGACAGTCAGCAGGGTAACATCGGTCATCAGGGCGAAAGCCGCCGAGAACCTCGCCAGTTGCCGGTAACAGGGTTTGATGTCGCCCTGACGTGGCACTGATTCGATCATGCCCCTGGTCAGCGCTAACAGGAAGGCCCGTAGCGCATTGCGGGTGGTATGGGCCAGGTGGCGGTAGAAGATGCCGTCGAATTTTTTCGCGGCCTTGTCTTCGTCTTCCATGCCCGCCGCTTCGATTTCCTCGACGATGAACGGATGACAGCGAATGGCACCCTGGCCGAAAATCATCAGGCTGCGGGTGAGAATGTTGGCGCCTTCCACGGTGATGCCGATGGGCACCGCCTGGTAGGCCCGGGCCAGGAAGTTGCGGGGGCCGGTAATGACACCCCGGCCAGCCACCACATCCATGGCGTGGTTGATCACTTCCCGCATCAGGTCGGTGTTGCGGTATTTCAGCACGGCGGACGGTACCGCGGGTCGCACACCCCGGTCCAGCATGCCGGAGGTAAGTAGCCTGGCAGCGTCCATCATGTAGGTGTAGCCAGCGATGGGCTCCAGCGCTTCCTGAACCCCTTCAAACTGGCTGATGGAACGACCGAACTGTTCCCGGGTGTAGGCGTAGGAGCCGGTGGCCAGGCTGGCCACCTTGCCGGCACCGGTGCCCAGGGCCGGCAGGGAAATGGAGCGGCCAATGGACAGGCATTCCAGCAGCATGGTCCAGCCCTTACCGAGCATATCCTGGCCGCCGATCACCTGCTCCATGGGGATGAACACATCGTTGCCCCAGGTCGGGCCATTCATGAACACGGTGTTCATGGGCAGGTGGCGGGCACCGGCATTGACGCCTTCGGTTTCCCGTGGCACCAGCACGCAGGTCACACCAATCTCATCGTTATCGCCCAGCAATTTGTCCGGGTCATAGACCTTGATGGCCAGGCCGATCAGGGTGGCCACCGGGGCCAGCGTAATGTAACGCTTGTTCCAGGTGACCTTCAGACCCAGCGCTTCCCTGCCGTTCCACTGGCCCTTGCAGACGATGCCCTTGTCCGGGATGGCGCCGGCATCGGAGCCGGCCACCGGGGAGGTCAGGGCGAAACAGGGAATCTCCTCGCCACCGGCCAGTCTGGGCAGATAATGCTGTTTCTGGTCATCGGTGCCATAGTGCATCAGCAGCTCGCCGGGGCCGAGGGAGTTGGGCACCATCACGGTTACTGCAGCAGACACACTGCGGGTGGAGATTTTCATCACGATTTCGGAATGGGCCGTGTTGGAGAAGCCCAGGCCGCCGTCCTCCTTGGGAATCACCAGGCCGAAAAAGCCGTTCTCACGTATAAACTTCCAGACATTGTCCGGCAAGTCGTAATGCTCATGGGTGATTTTCCAGTCGTCCAGCATGGCGCAGAGCTTTTCCACCGGGCCATCCAGAAAGGCCTGCTCCTCGCTGGTGAGGTGTGCCGGTTTCGCGTCCAGGAGCTTGTTCCACTTGGGTTGGCCGGAGAAGAGTTCGCCATCCCAGTCCACCGAACCGGATTTCAGGGCCTCCGCTTCGGTATCCGAGAGTTTTGGCAATCTGCTGCGCACCCAGCCAAGCAGGGGGCGGCTGAGCTTATCGAGGCGCAAGTCGCCGGGGATAACCAGGATCAGCGCCAGCGCGAGCAGAACACCGCCGCACAGAATGCTGAGAATATGCCAGTCGTCCTGAAACAGGCCCACAACGGTGGCAATGGACATCACCGCTGCGGCCGTTGTGCCGCCAATACCCAGATAGATCAGCACCAGGGCGCTGATTAGCAGAAGTAGTACACTCATGTGAAGACCTCCGTATCGTGAAGACAGTAGGCGAGAAACTGGCTGTTACCATCGGCCAAAGCCTGAACAGTTGCAAGGGGACGAGGCGTGAATTGAACCTTACCCGTTTCGCCAGCAGTTCGTCGGTACAGTCAGCTATGACTTTACAGGCTCAAGCCGCAGATCAATAGTGCCAGGGTCGCCAGAAGCACCGCGACATTGATACCAAGAAGCGTGTTGAGCTGCTCGAAATTGGCAAGTGCGCCCGGCAGCCTGAGGCTTACCCAGATCGCTGCCGGCAGCGGGGCGAGAGCGAAGGCCGTCCAGGCCGGCAACCAGCCTATCCAGATCGCAGAGCCGAGAATGCCGTAGCTGCCCAGTAACAGCAGCCCCGCCAAGCGGGCTGCGGCCGGCTGGCCCAAAGTAATGGCCAGATGTCGGCGGCCGACTTTCCGATCTGCGTCGGCATCCGGAATCTGATTGATCAGCAGCAACTCGCTGACCAGCAGCAGGCCGATGGTGGAAACGGCAAGGGCCGTTGCATCCAGCCGAGCCCCCAGGGCAATCAGACTGCCCAGAATCATCACTGGCCCGAATCCCAGCCCCGGAGCCAGCAGGCAAATCAGCGGCGAACGGGTAATCCAGCGGGTGTAAGTGAGCACCAGTACCAGGCCGGCGGCACCGAGCACCAGCATGGGCAGGCCCCGAAGCCAGAGAAAGTAGAGGCCAATGGCGACAACCAGCCCCAGGGTGCCACAGGCCGCCAGCAGGACCGGCCGGGCGGCGGAGGGCATGTCCGGCAAGGCACCACTGCCGCCGGAGAAGGGCGTACGGTGGGTCATCAGATCCAGCCCGGAGACAAAGTCCTCGTATTCGTTGAGCAGATTGACCGTAGCATGGGCAAGCAGGGCGCCGATCAGAACCAGCAGAGTATCAAGCAGGGCGGGTGGCTTGCCCTGGTGCCAGGCTACGGCTACGCCAAGGCCGGCGCACAGTGGTGCGAGTATCAGAAAATCGGGGCGGAAGGCGCGTATCACCGCAATGGTCTCGGACATCGGGTCCTTCCTCGGCTAACAGGGCGGGCGACGGGGCAGTTGCTCAAACGTAGCCAGCGGCAAACACCAGCCCGAGCACGGCCGGCATGACCACGAGACTGCCCAGATTGCTCAATAATACCAGCGAGGCGACCTTGTGTGGCTCCTGCTGATACTGTTCCGCCACCACGTAATTGACCACGGCCGGAGGCAAGGCTGCAAATACCCACAGCGCAGCCACCTGGAGCCCGGGAAGATCGAGAACAGCAATCATCGGCCACGCCAGTATAAGACCGCTGGCGGGGCAGGCGATGGCGCCCAGTACGCCCAGTTTCCAGTCACTGAAATCGATCTCAAGCATGCGCACGCCCAGGGTAAAGAGCATCAATGGGATACAGACACCGCCGAGCATGTTCATGCTTTCCAGCAGCCAGTCCGGCAGGGGCACACCGCCAAGATTGACCGAGAGCCCGGCAATACTGGCAAACAGAATAGGCAGCTTGAGGCGTTTGACGATGGATGTATGGGGGTCGAGCATGTACAGCCCCACTGAAAAGTGCAGCATCATTTCCACGACGAACAGCACAATGGCGACCGGCAGGGCGGTCTCACCGAAGGCCAGCACCAGCACCGGAATACCCATGTTGCCAGTATTGCTGAACATCATTGGCGGCAGGAAGGTTTTCAGGTTCAGCTTCAGAAGTCTGGCCAGCGGATACAGGACAACACCTGATCCGAGCACAATCACCGCAGCGGCCAGGGTAAGCCGGGCATAGTCCTGCAGCGGCGCCTGTCGGTCAGCAAGAGCGGCAAAGGCCAGCATGGGAACAAACAGCTCCATGTTGAGAACGTTTATCCCCTGGATGTCGGGTTTGCGATAGTGCCCATAGAGCGCGCCACACCCGGCGATCAGGAAAATCGGCAACATCGTGGACACAATCTGACCAATCATTGGGGAGGCTCCGGGAGGCGGTTAAGCATGGGCTTTGACTTAGCCATTAGGTTCGCAAGTATCGACCCTTTAGGGCAAGGGCTAATTGCCGACGTTCGACCAAAGCCGGAGGTGTGGCACTGGCAGCGGGCCGTGACGGTTGCGATGGCCGTTCGGGCCCACCACAATACCTGCTTTCAGTCATTCGTTTGCCCTGGAGGGTCCCTGTGTCTAGCCTGTTTGATCAACCCATTACCCGGGAACAGACCTGTGCCGTCAAATTTGATGCCCGCAAGGCGGTTTTTGGCACCGAGGATGTGATCCCGGTCTGGGTGGCCGATATGGACTTCGCGGCACCGGAGGCCGTCACCCGGGCGTTAACCGAGCGGGCCGCGCACCCGGTCTACGGCTATACCCTGTTTCCGGACAGTCTTTACCAGTCGATGATTGACTGGTTTGCCAATCGACATGGCTGGCAGATCCGGCGGGAATGGATATTGATGGCGCCCGGCGTGGTGCCGTCGATCAACGCTGCCTGCATGGCCTACGCCAAACCCGGTGAGGGTGTGATTATCCAGCCGCCGGTCTATCCGCCGTTCTTCAGTTCGGTGCGGCACAGTGGCCGGGTGGTGATCGAGAACCCGCTGGTGCCGGAGGATTCGGACACGGGGGATCCGGGCCACTACCGCATGGATCTGGATCACCTTGAGCAGTGTGCCGCCAGGCCGGATGCCCGAATCCTGTTGCTGTGTTCGCCCCATAACCCGGTTGGCCGGGTGTGGTCGGAGGAAGAACTGAGGGCGGTGCTGGATATCGCCCGCCGGCACCAGCTGGTGGTGGTGTCCGACGAGATCCATTGCGACCTCACGTTTCCGGATAAACCCCGCCACAGGGTGCTGGCAAATCTCGCCGGCCCCGACGACGCACTGGTAACGGCGGTCGCACCCAGCAAGAGTTTCAATATGCCCGGCCTGGGTTTGTCGGCCCTGGTTATTCCCGATGCCGACCGGCGCAAGGCAATGAAGGCGGTGTTTGAGTCCATGCATCTGCCTCAGTGCAACCCGTTCAGCATTGCCGGGTTTGAGGCTGGCTATCGCCATGGCGGTCCCTGGCTGGACGACTTGTTGGCCTATCTGCAGGCAAATCGGGACTATGTGGTGGGGGCTGTTGGCCAGCGACTGCCCGGCATTCGCGTGTCCGCTCCGGAGGGCACCTACCTCCTGTGGCTGGATTGCCGCGAGCTGGGTCTGGACGATGCCGGCCTGAAACACTTTTTTGTCCGGGAAGCGGCTGTGGGCATGAACCCCGGTATCTCGTTTGGCGAGTCGGGCAGTGGCTTTATGCGCCTGAACATCGGCTGCCCGAGATCCATCCTGGAACAGGTTATCGACCGCATTGAATCGGCCCTATAGAGTGATGCACTACACTATAGCCCCGGGCCCTGATCACTGTCCTTTCAAGGCACAGTGATCTTCAACCAGCTTCCACCGTGGTGGCTTGCTCATGCCGGGCATATCACCATTGGTTGCCCGGATAGCCTCCCAGATCTGACTGCCATGGCTGACCAGGCTGCCAACCGCGTAGCTCCTGGAAAATAGCCAAGGGTCAGGTCGGACGCACATGCCGGCAGTCTCGCCCCGCTTGCTCTTGCCGGCGGTTTGGCTGGCTCCGGCCCCGGTTTTTTTCTGCTCGTCTCCTGCCTTGGTCTGGTCAACCTTTTGCTTTCGGCCCTGGCAATCCGGCACGGAGTTCAGTTTTTTCCAGTTGAACGTAATACCCGGCTCCAGGCCCTCGTGCAGTTCACGGGACTCATACCAGTGGCCTTTGTGAAAGACCGTGGCACCTGCCGGATAATAACGGGTAGGTAGCCACCTGGATTCTTCCGGATCACAGGGTGCCGCTGCAGCTGATGCAGACAGGCCAGCGGTTAACAGGATCAGAACCAGGCAAAAGAAGCTGTGAGAGATTCTCGGGACAGGTTTAATCATGGTGTTTCCTTTTGCTACCTGATCATCCGGGGTTGGATAGTTGAGGGCGTTTCCGGGTCTGTGTCGCCAGTGCCAGCCCGGCAAGAATCAGCATGCCCCCGATAATGTGAAACAGCCCCAGGGATTCGGCCAGGAAAATACCTGCCAGAATCGAGGCAAAGACTGGCGTCAGGTACATGAAGATGGCTGCTCTGGCCGGGCCAATTTTATGTACAGCGTGGTTCCAGAACGCATAGGCCAGGATCCCGGGGAAGATTGCGACATACAGCAACGGCCAAATCGTGCTCGTCGTCAGCTCGAAGCCACCGGAGAAGAATACCAGATCCGCCAGGTAGAACGGCAGAACAACCAGCGTTCCGAGCAGGATCTGCGTGGTCAGAAAAGTCAACGCGGGAAGAGGTACGGCTTGTCGTCTCAAGAGCACCGAGAACAGGCCCCAGCTGAACACCGCCGCGACGATAATCAGATCCCCCGGCTGTGCCTGAAGGCTGGTCAGCACCGACAGATCACCACGGGCAATAACGATAATGATGCCTGTTATGGCCAGCGCGATCCCGATGGCCTGGATCGGACGGGTCCGGTCACCGAGCAGGATCCAGGCCATCAGTGCGACGAAAATGGGAATGGTGGCATTGACCAGGGCAATATTGGTGGCCGTGGTTGTGGTCGCCGCGAAGTACAGCAGGGTATTAAATGCCCCCACGCTCAAGGTCGCCAGTGCCAGCATGGAACCGAACCGCTGGCGGATAATCTGGCGGTGGCGCCAGATACCCGGAAGCCCGAAAGGTAGCAGAATAATCAGAGCAATCACCCAGCGCCAGAACGACATGGAGAGCGGCGGGATGTTCTCTACCGTGCCCCGGGCGACAACCGCGTTGCCAGCCCAGAACAGCGGAGTAAGAACCAGCCCGATGTACGCCAGGCCCGGAATTCGTGACAAGACACCGGTGTTTTCGGAAGACATGAAGGCTCCTTTGTGATTGGTGATGCCTAGCAGCCTGTCGGACTTAAGGCTACTGCATACTACTCTCCGGGAATTCGGCTTTGGTTACTCCCGTGTTAGCTGCCGTGTACGGCATGCCAGAAGTCATTCTCCCGGAATGCCCTGTGCTCGGTCTCCAGTTTCAGCAAATGCGCCAGGGCTGACCGTGCGGCGAGGCCGTGGATGGCGACCGGAACATCATCATAGGCTTTTGCGGTAAGGCCTTGCAGGTCCACCGGGGTCAGGGTTTCCAGCGCACGGGCCACCTTGTGCTCACGGGCCAGGCGGTGAGTGATCAGGAAATCGATTGCCGCTTCCGGACGCGCCATCAGAAAGCCGTGTGCCGGGGCAATGTAGTGGATCGCTTCCGCCAGCAAGTCATGGAGAGACTCGATGTAAGCCTTCATGTCGCCGTCCGGCGGATTAATCACCACTGTGGAGCCTTGCATGATGTGGTCACCGGAAAACAGCAGCTTCTGATCGACCAGCAGAAAACACAGGTGGTTCGACGCGTGGCCCGGGGTATGTAGCACCTTGAGAGCCCCGGCTTCGGTCACAATCAGATCACCGTGCGCCGGTTCATGGTCGGGCCGGAACGTCTGGTCCTGGCCCGCACCCGGGGGCGCTGGCCAACCGAGCACCCGGCAATCGGTGCGCTCTTTCAGGGCGGTAACCGCCGGCGAATGGTCCTGATGAGTATGGCTAACCAGAACCTGATCAATTGCGCCACCGGTTACCTCCAGAATCCGCTCGATATGGGATTCGTTGGCGGGACCGGGATCAATTACCGTGAAGCGCTCATGGCCCAGAATGTAGGTGTTGGTGCCGGGCCCGGTCATCATGCCAGGATTGGGCGCCGTCAGCCGGGCGACCCGGGCAGCGACCGCAACCGGCTCTCCGGGAATAATCTCCGCATGGGTCGAGCCTTCGCCCTGAGGATCCAGCTTCGCGGCCTCATCATAGGCCGGCGCACCGGGTTCCAGCGTCACCGGCTTGCCTTTTTCGACCGCTGGCCAGGGCTGATCCGGGGCGGGCTCCGGGGGGTTGGCATGAGCATAGCGCATCAGCGAACCGGTGTTCTCAAACCTGTTAAGCAGCCGTAACGTGCGGATCGTAGGCAGCCCCAGCAACCGCAGGCCCTTTCGATGGTCCTCAAGGGCCTGTTCAGGGCGAACCCAGGCATGATCAATGGTCTCCACCCCATCATGACCGGCCAGCTGACCCTCCGGCGCCGGCGTCACAAAAAACCGCGTATCGAAACGTCGTGGCGGCCCCGGTGGCGTAATCCAGTGGCCCAGATAAGCCAGCCTGTCCAGAGGAATCGCCAGGCCATGCTTCTCGCACAGCCTGCCCAGCGACAGATCGCCGTCGAACACCGATATCCGATCGGCATGGACGGGGTGATCGCCGGATACCGGGTTTCCCTGTTTATCCACCGCCACCAGAATCCCGGACTCCTCAAAACACTCCCGTACCGCCGCAAGCATGTAATCCGAGCCGCCCTGGTCGACGCTCAGGGTCTGACTGATTTCGGCATCACCCGGCCCCGAAATATGCTCCCGCCCCTGGGGCTCCTGCTCCTCGACTCGTCCTCCGGGAAACACGAAATAACCGGGCATAAACACTGCATCCCAGGTGCGTTGCAGCAGCAAGACTTCCGGGCCCTGGGCCGTGTCACGGACCAAAACCAGTGTGGCGGCAGGGCGAATATCCATAAAACTCCATCTTCAGATACTTGTTGTTGCTCTTTGTCACTCTCTCAACACTCGAGGCGCATAGCAAAGATCCAATAGCAAGATAACTGATCTGAAACAAAACGTCTCGCGATGAATACCAAAGTCGAACAGCGTATGATTCGTTCCTGTCGTTCTGTTAAAAAGTCCTTTTGAAAACAACAACCCCATGGCCCGAATCAAG
>JAXHUV010000022.1:0-5991 GCA_034189445.1 Pseudomonadota bacterium | reverse complement strand
GTTTCATGCCGGCCCGATAGAAGCTGTAAGCCATGGCACCGGCGAACAGATTGCCCGCCAGAGCGCCACTCATCAGGCCATAGATGCCGTTGATTTGGCTGCCCAGCCAGAGCAGAGGCAGGAAACACAGGAACAGGCGCAGGGTGGACACCAGCAGTGCCCGCAACGCCAGGCCGAGGGCGTTGCACACTGATACTATCAGCATGCACACGCCCAGACCGCTGTAACTGAGTGGCACCCGCACCAGATAGCCGGCCAGAACCTCCTGCACATCGCGGTCGCTGGAGAACAGCTCGGACACCAGCCCGGAAGCCAGCACCCAGGCCAGGCCGATTGCCAGTTGCCAGACCACCACAAACCGGACTGCAATTCGCACCAGTTTCCGGATCTGTTCGATATCCCCGGCGCCCAATAACCGGCCAATCATTGGCGGCATCGACATGGTCAGGGCCAGCACTACCACGATGGAAAAAAATTCCAGGCGGGTGCCCAGACCCCAGGCGGCCACTGCTGTCGAGCCGAACCCAGCCACAAGAGCAGTCGCCAGCATGGCCGAGACCGCCGGCATCAATTGGCTAACCATGGCCGGGGCCATGATTCCGTTAAGCTGTTTCAGGGCTTTCCCGAGGGCGAGCTGGCCCAGGTCAAACCGGACCCAGTGGCGTTTCAGGAGTTTCGGGTAGATCATCAGGCAACCGATACCGAAGGAAGTAATCGTGGCCCAGGCAGCGCCGGGTAGCCCCCAGCCGAAAACAAAGATGTAGACTGGATCCAGGGCGATGTTGGTCAGACTCGTGGCCACCATGATGTAACCCGGCAACTTGGTATCGCCGTGGGAACGGCACACGCTGTAGCCAAAGTACAGGAAGGCGCCGGCCCAGGCGGACATCAGCCAGGGAATCCAGTACTGCCGGATCAGTGGCAGCAGGGAGTCTTCAGCCCCAAGAGCGGTCATGATGGGGCTCTGCAGAAACCACAGAACCACGCAGATGACGAAAACGAGGCTGCCGCCAACGGTAATGACCAGGCCGCCAAGCCGGTAGGCGCGCAGCTCATCGCCAGCACCCAGTGTGCGGGAAAGGATGGCCGTGGTCGCTATGCCCAGCCCCACCTGAAGACCGATGATCAGTTGCTGCATTGGCAGGGTGAAGCCCAGCGCCGCCAGCGGGTCCCGGCCCAGCTGACCGACAAAGGCACTGTCGGCCAGTTGGAAGGTCATCAGGGACAGTGCCCCAAAGAGCATGGGCCAGGTCATGCGGTAGAGCTGGCGGGCCAGGGGTGGGTTTTGGGCGGTACTTTGCACGGGGTGTTGTGGGCCTTCGATTGGAGTTCAGGCGTTCGGCGGGGATTCTAACAGATTCTGTTTTGGGTGTTGGCAAAACCGCCAGCACGACTTTCCAGAACACGCCGTGAACCCGTCTGGGGACCTGGCAATGCACAGTACTGAAAGCCGTGCCGGCAGAGCTTCGCCCGACGGTTAGCTGTCTGATTGCTGATTGAGCGTCTTAAAGCACCTTCAGCGCCGCATCGTAATCCGGCTCGTTTTTGATTTCATCAACCAGTTCGCTGTGCAGAACCTTGTTGTTCTCGTCCAGCACAACCACGGCCCGGGCGCAGAGACCGGCCAGGGGGCCGTCCTGGATGGCGACGCCGTAGTCCTGCTGGAAGCTATGGTTCCGGAAGGTTGACAGGGTTTCGACGTTGTTCAGGCCTTCGGCACCGCAGAATCGGGCTGCCGCGAAAGGCAGGTCCGCAGAGACGATGAGGACCACGGTGTTGTCGAGACTGCCGGCTTTTTCGTTGAATTTTCGGGTGGAGGCGGCGCAGACGCCGGTGTCGATGCTGGGAATGATGTTCAGGATTTTGCGTTTGCCGGCCCAGTTATCAAGTTTGACGTCTTCCAGGCCGCTGTTGGTGAGAGTAAACGCAGGCGCGTTGTCGCCCGTCTCGGGAAATTTTCCGCTCAGGTCAATGGGGTTGCCGTCCAGGGTTACGTTGCTCATGGGGTGCTCCTCTTTTTTGGCTTGGTTTACAAGTGGTCTGGTTTACAGACTTGGGTACTCTGTATAGACCATTTTGGATGATTTTTCCTTAACTGCTGACGGTCCTTTGTGGCTCGGAATTGTGGCTCGGAATTCTGAAGATAATCATGATCGATGAGTGAGTTTCGCCGCCTTCGGCATTGAAGCTCCTCTGAGTGCAGAGATGGCCTTTGATTGGTATCATTATTCCCCTACTTTGGAAAGAACAACCAGAAAACAGGACCGCCATGCTCAGCTTCCTCCCCGCCCCCGTGATCGGTGTACTCAACTCCATCCTGTTGGGAATCAACACCCTGTTCTGGTGCATCCTGCTCTATATCCCGGCCATTCTGAAATTCATCATCCCCATCAAAAGCTTCCGCATCCTGTGCACCAGGTTTATTATCTGGGTCGCCGAAGCCTGGGTGGCCTGCAACACCGGCTGGATGAAGCTGACTCATGGCACCCAGTGGGATGTAAAAGGCGCGGAAAACCTCAAGCGGGAGAGCTGGTACCTGGTACTGGCCAATCACCAGAGCTGGGTCGATATCTTCGCCATGCAGCGGGTCTTCAACCACCGCGCCCCGTTTCTCAAGTTCTTCCTCAAGCAACAACTGATCTGGGTACCCGTTATCGGTCTGGCCTGGTGGGGGCTGGATTTCCCGTTCATGAAGCGCTACACCCGGGAATATCTGATCAAACACCCGGAAAAGCGGGGTGAAGACCTCAAGGCTACCCGCCGGGCCTGCGAGCAGTTCCGTCACACCCCCGTCAGTGTCATGAACTTCGTGGAAGGCACACGCTTCACCCAGGCCAAACACGATAAACAGAAGTCTCCCTACAAACATCTGCTGACACCCAAGGCTGGTGGTGCCGCCTTTGTGCTGGATGCCATGGGCGATTCCATAGAAACGTTGGTGGATGTCACCATTGCCTATCCGGACGGTGCACCCACTTTCTGGGAGTTTATCTCTGGCCGGGTGAAGGAGGTCAAAATGGAAATCCACACCGCCGACATCCCGGATCATCTGAAAGGTCGGGATTACTCAACCGACTCGGAACACCGCCGGAATATGAAAAACTGGCTGGGGCAGCTGTGGCGGACCAAGGATGAACGGCTGGAGCGGATGCTGGCCCGGTAATTACCGGCCATCAGCTGTCGGAAGCATCCCCTGCCTCATTCGGGTGTTTCCGCTTGTGACGCTTCCACCAGTTTGAAGTTGATCTGCCTGCGCTCTTCGTCTACCCCGGCAAAGCTCACGGTAACCGGCTGTTCCAGTTGGAAAATGCGACCGTTCTTGTTGTGGATCAGGCGCAGGGTCACCGGATCAAAGCTGAATTTGCCATCGAGATCCTTGCAGCTGACAAAGCCTTCCAGGCCATTGGCGTCCAGGCGGACAAAGAATCCTGCCGGCACGGTGCGGCTGATGACGCCGGTCATGGGCTCTTCGCCCAGGGTTTTGGCAAAGTCACTCTTTAACCAGGCTTCGAGACTGTTGGCGGCCTGACGGGCACGGATCTGGGCCGCTTGCAGGGCCTCCAGCTGATCCTCGGTGAGGGCTTTCATGGGGCTGTCCCACAGCGCCGACTTGATCAGCCGGTGCACATAGAAGTCCGAGAATTTGCGCAGTGGTGAGGTAAATGTAGTGTAGGCGTCCAGGCCCATACCCTGGTGAGGCGCGGGCTTGAAACTCAGCTCGGCCCGGACCAGCTGGCGGGACAGTATGGCCTTGACCGGTACCTTGGCTTCCAGGGTATCGGTTTCCTTCATCAGTTTCCGGAAGCCGTCAGCCTGATGGGCATCAACGTCGGCCAGATGCGGGGCATGGCTGTCGATCAGTGCCCGGATGTTATCGGCGCGATCATCCCGTAGTCCGGAATGCCGGATGAACAGGCCGGCGGCCTGGTTGGCCAGAAAGTCCGCGGCGCAGCGGTTGGCGGCGACCATGCACTCTTCCACCAGGCGATGGGCTTCATTCTGGATGGACGGTTCGATCAGCCGGATACGTTTGTTTTCATCCAGCCGGAGGCGGAATTCCGGTCGGTTGCCGCTCAGCAGCGCATGCTCGCTGCGCCATTTCCTGAGTACTGTCGCTGCCTGGTGTAATTGGTCCAGACTGTTGGCGACGGCGTCTGGAAGCGCCTTGATTTCCTCATCTTCCCGACCTTCAATCAGGCTGGAGACGAGCTCGTAACTGAGCTTGCCCTTGGACTGGATAACCGCCTGGTGAAAGCTATAGTCGCCCAGGCTGCCATCGTTGTTGACCTGAAGATCGCATACCAGGGCCAGCCGCTTCACGTCTGGCATCAACGAGCACAGGCGGGTGCTGATGCTGTCAGGCAGCATGGGCAGGGGCTCGCCCGGGAAGTAAATGGCGGTGGCCCGATTGAACGCTTCCTGCTCCGCCGGGCTGTCCGTGTCGACCACGGCGGTCGGGTCGGCAATAGCGATTGACAGCGCCCAGCCGGTGGCGTTGGGTTCGGCCAGCAAGGCATCGTCCATGTCCTGGGTACCCGGGCTGTCAATAGTCACATACGGGCGGTCTGTTCGGTCTTGTCGTCCGGCCTCCCTGGACTCAATGTCGCTCTCACCGAGGTTGTCGGACTGTGCGCGCACGGCTTCCGGCCAGGTGTCCGCCAGGTCAAAGGTAGCCAGGGTGAAAGCGCGTTCAATGCCGGGTTCTCCGGCCTTGCCGATCACCCGCAAGACCTTGGCCTGGCTCTTGCCATCCTTGATCGGATGTTTGTGGATCTGGCAGTAGATGAAATCATCGGGCTGGGCGTTCATCCGTTCCTTGGGCGGAATGAAGATCCAACGGTTGATACCGGGGGTCTCCGGCACCACGAAATGGCCTTTGCCTTTTACCAGATACCGGCCTACAAACGTGTTCAGGCGGGTTTCAAGGAGTTCGTCGATCACGCCCTGGGTTTTGCCTTTTTCGACTTCCTGCTCGGTGACGTTCACGCGGTCACCTGGCAGGACTTTCTGCATTTCCTCCGGGGGCAGGAACACGTCCCGACCCTCATCAAGTGCCACGAACCCGAAGCGCCCGTTGGTGGCTTTGACGGTGCCGGAAAAGACCACCTTGTTTTCCTTGATATCGGTTTTCAGCTGGCGCAACTGGCTGAGAGCGTCGGCATTGAGCATGAAGTAACCTGGCTGGTAAAAATGAATGATGGGCCAGAGTATAACGGTTATCGCCCCATGCGTCAGATAGCAGAATGTCCCAATCAGATTCCGGCCCAGAACCGCTGGAGATTGGCCAGCGACTTGGTGAGCAGATCGAACTCAGCGGTTTTTCCCTCCCGTTCAAACAGTTGCCGTCGGGCGGTGTCCAGATCGAACAGCACTTCCCGGTGTGCCGGGTCCCGGATTGTGCTCTGAATCCAGCCAATGGCAACACGGCGCTGGCCACGGGTCACCGGTTCCACCCGGTGACGGCTTGCCCGAAGCATGTCCGCAGCGTTATCGGCCATGTTCATCTGTTCATTGTTCTTGACCAGGCGGGCATGCCAGCCGGCAAGGTGCTGGAGGAATTGCAGACGGCCTGGCCCACTGCGGTTCCGCCGTCCGGGGCCCCGATGGCCCCGGTTTTGCCAGTCGGATTAATTATACTGCGCAAAGACCCGGGTCTGGCCGGCGTCATTGAACAGGATGACCTGGTAGTGGTCTTTCCGGCCGCCGATGTCCATGCCCGGTGAACCCATGGGCATGCCGGGTACACTCAGGCCGGCGGCTTTCGGCGCGTCGGCGATCAGCCGCTGGATGTCACTGGCCGGCACATGGCCTTCGATCACATAGTCACCGATAAACGCCGTGTGGCAGCTGGCCAGGGCGGGGGTAAGACCGGCATCGACCTTGATCGGGTTGAGGTTGTTGGTCTCGGTAACCTCGACGTCGAAACCGTTTTCTTCCAGGTGTTTGACCCAGTCGGTGCAGCAGCCGCAGGTGGGCGACTTGTACACGTGG
>JAXHUV010000219.1:0-3819 GCA_034189445.1 Pseudomonadota bacterium | reverse complement strand
CTGTTAGGAACCATGGGGTGGATCTGGGGATAACCTGGACCCACCGGCCAAAACTGACTTACCCACATTTCGCCCTGCCACTGTCCACAGCCCTCAGGGTACCTTATCAATACCCTTATAAACCTCCCAATAATTTGTTTTTAATGGTTTTTTTTCGATTATCAACAGAAACCATCGATACTAATAACAGTAATAATTAATCTTTAAAAGAATTCTAAAAATACTTACTGAATTTATTACCTGACCAGATTTCTCTCGACAGATCTCTGCCAAACTTTTGCAACAGGCACAACGATCCAGCAACCTGCCAACCCCAAGCCCGGAAAACTGTTGGCAATAAGAATTGAATTCTCACTGGGATTTACCTAGAATACCGCTCCTGTTTCTGCTGTTGATTTTCCAGCCAGTTACACAATTTCCAACTTACGAATTATGAGATCATCACCATGAAAAGAACGTTTCAACCAAGCGTCCTGAAGCGTAAGCGCGTTCACGGTTTCCGTGCCCGTATGGCCACTGCCAACGGTCGCAAGGTTATTTCCCGTCGTCGTGCCAAAGGCCGCGCACGTTTGTCCGCGTAACCTGTGATTGCCTCATGAAGGCTTTGCGTTTCCCGAAATCACATCGTCTTTTGCGACCTGCTGATTACGGCAAAGTCTTCAACGACGTACAGCTGAAAGTTCCGCACCGGAATTTTCTGATCCTGGCCACACCGAATAACCTCGGCCACGCCAGGATCGGTTTAATTTTCTCAAAGAAAAACCTGAAGCTCGCCGTCCAGAGAAACCGGGTAAAACGCCAGGTCAGAGAAAGCTTCAGGCACCAAACCGATCTGCCCGGTCTCGATCTTGTGGTTCTGGGGCGTCAGGGGCTGGCGTCCCAGGATAACCAGTCGGTACGGGCATCCATGGATGACCTCTGGCGACGCCTCAGAAAAAAATACACTCAATCTCAGCCATTCCGGGCAGCAACACCAGTCACTGCCGGTCGAGGAACGGGTTAATGCGCAAGCTCCTGCTTCTACCCATCCGCTTCTACCAGTACGCAATCAGCCCGCTGATGGCCAGTCACTGCCGCCACTATCCCACCTGCTCACAATACGCTGTTGAAGCCATAACCCACCATGGTGCGCTTAAAGGATTATTTCTCGCAATCCGGCGTCTGTTAAGGTGTCATCCCTGGGCGGAAGGCGGTTATGATCCTGTTCCGGAAACAACAGAACCCGGGGTTCAGGAAACCGTAACAGCCTGTGTACACGCTGATCATTCCCATCCAACAACCCAGACCAGACAGTAACTCTATGGATATTCAACGCATCGTATTATTTGCCGGCCTGGCTATTGTCAGTTACTTGATGGTGCTTGCCTGGAATGACGATTACCATCAGCAGCCGGAGACGGCTCAAGTTGCTGAATCACAACCTTCACAGTCCTCCGGCGACATGGGTAATTCAGACAAAATGGTGCTTCCGGAGGATAATTCCGCTCAACAGGTAGGTGGTGATGGTGAATTCACTACGCCGGAAACCGGCCAGGCTGTCGTCCGCTCATCGAACAACACCACCAGGGTCAGCGATCAGTTCATTACTGTCCGCACCGACGTGTATAACCTGCAAATTGATCGGGTCAGCGGTAACCTGGTGCAAGCCCAACTGCTTGAGTACGACAAATCCCTCAACAGCAAAGAACCGTTGACTCTCCTGAACAACACACAGAACCGTCTCTACGTTCTCGAAAGTGGTCTGATTGGTCGTGATGGTCCCGATAGCCGCAAGAACGGTTCCGCTCCCGTATACAGTACGGATGCTTCCAGCTATGAATTGGCTGAAGGTGACAACCAGCTTCAGGTAGATCTGACTTACACCACCGATAACGGTGTCCAGATCACCAAGCGTTACCAGTTCGAACGCAACAGTTATGAAATCGGTATTAAGTACCTGGTTGAAAACCATTCCAGTAACGACTGGCAGGCCAATTTCACCGGTAAAATCGTCCGGGACCAGTCTCCGGACCCGACATCCTCCGCCAGCATGGGCATCAAGGCGTTCCTCGGCCTGGTAATCAGTTCCCCGGACGACCCCTACCAGAAATTCCAATTTGACGACCTTCAGGAAGAGCAGGTGAACAAACCGATCACCAACGGCTGGTTGGCCTTCCTGCAGCACTACTTTATTTCAGCCTGGGTTCCAGAGCGCGATAAAACCGCCCAATATCAGACTACCCGTCGTGGCTCCAATTATGTAATGGGCTTTGTCTACCCTGCCACCAGCGTGCCGCCTGGTGAAACAGCCGAAGTCGGAGCCCGTGCCTACGTCGGGCCTAAAGTAATTGATCGTCTGGAAAACATGGCGCCAAACCTGGATCGCACTGTTGATTTCGGCTGGCTGTTCTTTATCTCGCTGCCGCTGTTCATCATTCTGGACTGGTTCCACAGTATTGTCGGCAACTGGGGTGTTTCCATCATCCTGCTAACGGTTCTGGTCAAGGCAGTGTTCTTTCACCTGTCCGCCACCAGTTACAAATCCATGGCGAAGATGCGGGCTGTAGCGCCGCGGCTGACCCGCCTGAAAGAACTCTATGGCGATGATCGCCAGCGCATGTCCCAGGAAATGATGGCGTTGTACAAGCGGGAAAAGATCAACCCGCTCGGTGGCTGCTTGCCCATCCTGGTGCAGATGCCGGTGTTTATCTCCCTGTACTGGGTTCTGTTCGAGAGTGTGCAGCTGCGTCATGCCCCGTTCATGCTGTGGATCAATGACTTGTCCCAGATGGATCCGTACTTCATCCTGCCGATCCTGATGGGCGCCAGCATGTTCCTGCAGATGCACCTGAATCCGACCCCACCGGACCCCATGCAGGCGAAGATAATGAAGCTGATGCCGCTGGTGTTTACCATATTCTTCCTGTGGTTCCCGGCAGGTCTGGTTCTGTACTGGCTGACCAATAACATTCTGTCGATCAGTCAGCAGTGGTACATTACCCGCAAAATTGAAGCAGAAACGGCAGCCAGGAAGCACTGACCCGTGTCATTGATCTGACCCCAACAGAGGCTCCGTGAAGGAGCCTCTGTTGTTTCGGTCCCAGGGAACCATCGACATGAACCAGAGTTCTGACACCATTGCCGCCATTGCCACGGCACCCGGCCAGGCCGGTGTTGGCATTGTCCGGGTCTCCGGCCCCAAGGCTTCGCAAATTGCCGGACAGATGTTGGGTTTCCGCCCGAAGCCGCGCTTTGCCCACTACGGTCCCTTCCTGGACAGCAACGGTGACCTGATAGATGAAGGCATAGGACTGTTTTTCCCCAATCCCAATTCCTTTACCGGCGAGGACGTGTTCGAGCTCCAGGGCCATGGCGGCACGGTGATCCTGGATCTTCTGCTCCGTGAGGTTTGTGGTCGGGGCGCAAGATTGGCGCGCCCGGGTGAATTCTCCGAGCGGGCGTTCCTGAACGATAAGCTGGATCTGGCCCAGGCCGAGGCGATTGCCGATCTGATTGAAAGCAGTTCGACACAAGCGGCGCGCTCTGCGGTGCGTTCCATGCAGGGCGTCTTCTCCCGCCGGATCGACGAACTGGTGGAAGCGATCACTCACTTACGAATTTATGTTGAGGCTGCCATTGACTTTCCCGAGGAAGAAATTGATTTCCTGGCCGATGGCAAAGTGGCCGGTGACCTGACGGCTTTGCTTGAGCGGCTCGAGCGAATTCTTGCCGACGCCCAGCAGGGGACAATTTTGCGGGATGGCATGAAAGTGGTCATTGGCGGCCGTCCCAATGCCGGCAAGTCCGGCCAGGGCGTTAAGCAGGCTGGACTTGCCGGCA
>JAXHUV010000218.1:0-3823 GCA_034189445.1 Pseudomonadota bacterium | reverse complement strand
GTCGTCAGCGGCGAAGCCCATGGCCTGGTAATACGGCTGGGTATGCACCGGGATGTAGTGCAGGTTGACACCAATGCCCTGCGCCCGCAGGGATTCAAAAACCTGCCGGTGGCTTTTGCTGATGCTATCCGGCTGCAGGCGAATCACATACAGATGCAGGCCGGAATAGCTGTCCGGGTGCTGCCAGGGCATGGTAACGGGCAAATCTGCCAATAGCTGGTCATAGCGTTGCGCCAGTTCGTGGCGGCGGGCAACGAAGGCATCCAGCCGGTCCATCTGGCTGATGCCCAGGGCGGCCTGCAGTTCCGTCATGCGGTAATTGAAACCCAGATCCACTTGCTGGTAGTACCAGGGGCCGTCCGGCTCATGGGTCATCAGATTCTGATCCCGGGTGACGCCGTGGCTGCGCAGCAGATTCATGCGGCTGGCCAGCGCATCGCTGTTGGTCAGGGCCATGCCGCCTTCGGCAGTGGTGACGATTTTCACCGGGTGGAAGCTGAACACGGTAATGTCGCTGTAGCGCCCGTTACCAATAAACTCCCCCTGGTATTTACCGCCGATGGCATGGGAGGCGTCTTCGATAATGCAAAAGCCGTATTGCCGGCTCAGCTTGTGGATCGCTTCCATATCGCAGGGCTGGCCGCAGAGGTGAACGGCTACCAGTACTTTCGGCAGGCACCCTTCCTGCTCCGCCTGTGCCAGCTTTTCGGCCAGCTTATCCGGGCACAGGTTGTAGGTTTTTGGGTCAATATCCACGAAATCCACTTTCGCGCCGCAATACAATCCACAGTTGGCCGAAGCCACAAAGGTGATGGGGCTGGTCCACAGCCAATCGCCCTCGCCCAAACCCAGGGCAAGACAGGCGATGTGCAACGCAGAGGTGGCACTGTTGACCGCCAGGGCGTGTCTGGCCCCCACATGGCGGGCTACTTTCTGCTCGAAAGCCGGTACTTTTGGACCCTGAGTCAGAAAGTCTGATTTCAGCACGTCCAGCACCGCGTCAATATCCGCCTGGCTGATGTCCTGCTTGCCGTAGGGAATCATGATCAAAGCTTGCCGATTTCGTTGTAGTGGCGGTCAATCCAGGCCTGAAGTTCTTCGTCCGTCATCCACTCGGTATTGGTGTCACTGGCGTAGACAAAGCCTTCCGGTACTTTCTTGCCGTCCTTGATTCGATTCTTGCAGGTACCCCAGTTGTTGATGTTGGGCAGAATCTTGAAGTGCTCCGGGTATTCGTAGGTGAAGTAGGAATCCTCCGCACCAATCATCTGCTCATGCAGCTTCTCGCCGGGGCGAATACCAACGATGTCCTGCTTCGCTTCCGGCGCGACGACTCGGGCCAGGTCGGTCATCTTCATGGACGGGATCTTCTTCACATAAATCTCGCCACCAACCATATCTTCAAAGGCATGCCAGACCAGCTCCACGCCCTGTTCCAGGCTGATCATAAAGCGGGTCATGCGCGGGTCAGTAATCGGCAATACGCCTTTGTCTTTGATGGACATGAAAAACGGGATAACCGAGCCCCGGGAGCCCATTACGTTGCCGTAGCGCACTACGGAGAACTTGGTTTCGTGGCCGCCGGAGTAGGAGTTGCCGGCTACGAAGAGCTTGTCTGAGGCCAGCTTGGTGGCACCGTACAGGTTAATGGGGCTGCTTGCCTTGTCCGTCGATAACGCGACAACCCCCTTAATGCCTTTATCAATGGCAGCGTCGATCAGATTCATGGCACCGTGGATGTTGGTCTTCACACATTCGAACGGGTTGTACTCCGCAGTGGGTACAATTTTGGTGGCCGCTGCGTGTACCACGTAATCCACACCATCCAGCGCCCGGTACAGGCGGTCTTTATCGCGCACGTCCCCGATGAAAAAGCGCAGGCGGTCGTCCCCCTGGTAAAGTTTGGCCATTTCCCACTGCTTCATCTCATCCCGGGAGAACACGATGATTTTTTTCGGATTGTATTCCTCCAGCGTCATGGGGATGAATTTGTGGCCGAAAGAGCCGGTGCCGCCGGTGACGAGAATAGTTTTATCTTTGAGCATACTCTATGGATTCCCTGAAGAACTTAACCTTTACCGATCATTCCCGGTTGACGTAATACTAAAACAAAAGAGACCTGCTTAAAGATCCCCATTGCAAGCGACGCCAGGCCAAAGGCGATCACCACCGCCCAAACCGGACTGATATTCCCGATAGCCACCACCGACAGCAAAAACACCAACAAGCCGAAGAAATGTGCCTTTATGATCGGCTTGTCCTGAGACATCGAATACAGGCCGTAGTGCGGGATCATGCCAACAACGAAGATCCCCATTCCGGCCAGCAGCCCCACAAACAGAGGCCAGTTATTGAAGTAAATCTCATCCGGTAGCAGTTTGAAAAGCCAGGGCCCCACAATGCTTCCGCCCAAAAACAGCAATCCCGTCCAGATCAGCGTATGGCGCCTTAATGCTGACCGGGCAGCGTGAAAGCCATGCCAGTCTTTCTTACTATAGTGATTAATCATCCGGGGATAAAGGAATGAAAACACGCCTGCATCCATGAACGCCAACACAGCCCCCGCCATGCCCATGAACAGACTGTAGGCGCCCAAAAGCTCCGGCCCGTTCAGCGCCTCGAACGCATACCGGTCGATCGTCATGATTCCGCGAAGAGCCAGCGTTGCCATCAGCAAGGGAAACGCAATGGCAATCCCCCGCCTGATCCACGCCAAATCCAGTCGCAATGTCGCTTGGTGCCAATCGACAGCCCGGAACAGCAGCCCACCAAATACAACACTCAGCGCTGAACCCACGCACCAGAACATGACAAGAGCCTCAAGGCTCCGGTACTCCGGCCACCTCCACATCAGAGCAATGAACATTATGGGCCACAACCCCTGGCGCACGAAGACCATAACACTGGCGAACAGTGGGCGCCCCATCGCGATCGCCAACCTGGAGACTTCCTGGGCCAGATGTTCTGAAATGATCAAGGCCAACACCCAGCCAGCAAGCCACCAGGGCAGAAAACCGAAAACAAACAGGAATAGCGCCAGAGGCAACACTACAAGGTAGAGAGCAAGGAATAACATCCCCTGAGAAAACAAAAGAGGCGCCCATTCGGATCTCGAGCGGCCCAGCAAATCACGGGTGCTGAAGGTATAAAAATCAAAACCGACAAAGTACAAGGAATAACTGACCGTCGCGACCACCAGCCCGTACAGGCCAACTTCTGCAGGAGGAAGATAAAACGCCAGTATGAAAATGAGAGCGAAGCGAACCACCAGAGTCAGGCCCCGCAAACCGACATTCAGAACCTTGGGATTCATGGCCATTGCGTGCACATCGGGAATCGCCGGTTGGCGCTCGCTCAGTAGGTTGAGTTCCTATCGCCAATCGATTCGGGCCTCTCGAGGGGAGCGCGACGACATGCGATACCTAATAAAGAGGAGCAGAAGTCTACTAGAATCAACCGAGAATATCAGTTACCTCCGTAAACAGAGTGGTAAGGGGTAAACCGGACCCAGAGCCAGCCAGGGAGTCAACGGCCCGAAACCCAGTAAGCCGCTCGCTACCCACTGGGCAGCGCCGGTCACGGTCATGGCATTACCGAGTGCAAAAGACGCGGTATATCTCGGTGAAGTTGGCGGCCAAGGGCGAATCCACCACGATTTCCAGCCGGTCCCAGCCGTGTTCGTGGATGATCCATTCAATCTCCTACAACAACTCCTGGGTGCGCCCGATGCTGAACGCCGGGATCAACACGGTGCCGCCATCGGCCAGGGCCCGTTCCAGCGTCGCCTGCAGACGATGCCGCCGAGTCGCCCGGCCCTCGTGAT
>JAXHUV010000217.1:0-3827 GCA_034189445.1 Pseudomonadota bacterium | reverse complement strand
CAGCTGTTAATAAATCTGCAGAACTTTGACAATTCGTTGTGTCCTTTGTACAGGACCAAATTGTCGCAATGGCCCAAATTGTCGTAATCGGCCCAAATTGTCGTAATTACGACAATTTGGGCCATCACTCCGGCCCAAATTGTCGCAATTGCCCAAATTGTCGTAATTACGACAATTTGGGCCAAAATGACTCTTATTAGTAAAATGTCACAAACGTGAAAGTTAGCAGTTGTTACTCCTACTACTAATATTATATGAATACCACTTTGTGCTTCAACTACCTGCATTTGATGACATTGAAATTGGTTCTGAAGACATAAAATATCGAAAACAAAGTCTATATAGACATTGTTTTGGCTTTGATGTTTGGTTGCTCTACGCCCCTTGAATCTTAGTTTAAGTATGAATGGCATCTATTTCTGTATTATACAACTTTGTGACCCTTTGTGTCTGTCTCGCCCTCGTGCATGCTCCTGAAGAGAAACCTGTGTGTGTGTGTGTGTGTGTGTGTGTGTGTGTGTGTGTGTGTGTGTGTGTGTGTGTGTGTGTGTGTGTGTGTGTGTGTGCGTAAATGCTATCAACGGATTAAAAATACACACATAAGCAAATAATACAGTAGACGAATGAAATTGAGCTAACCAAACAATTTTATTATCAACACAAAGTAAAAACAAATTCTTATTGAGATCCGCTCATCTTTGTAAGAAAAAAACCCCTGATACATTATAACACAAAATAAGTCAAGTACAGACTTTCTGAGATTTTAAAAGTCATTTGTAAAATTCTCCCCGATTAAAGAAAACTTAGATCAAACAGGAAATTATACATTGGAAGGGAAGATATCCTCCGTTTTTCGATCGTATGAAGATTTTTCTCTCCTCTTCTACAGGGATGCTACACACCTAAAGATAGATATGAAAAAAAACCACCAACCGTATAATACACACATAATCAAATAATGCCATAGACGAATGAAGCAGAGCCAATCAATCCATTTTATTATCAACACAAAATAAAAAGAGTATCTTTTCGAAATCCGCTCATCTTATTTAAGGAGAAAAGTAAGCTATAACACAAATTATTCACACACGGATTTTCTGAGATTTAAATGTAAAATTCTGTAAATTTGACCGGATACAATTTTGCTTTTCTCCTCGTCTATAGGGATGCTACAGATTTCAAAGATAGGTATGACAGAAAACATCCACCAACCGCATCTAATGTGTTACCATATCCGTGTGTCAGCATCCTGCTGTCTGTCAGACTGTTTGTCAGTGTCCTGTTGTCTCTTAGACCGTGTGTCAGCATCCTGCTGTCTGTCAGACTGTTTGTCAGCATACCGCTGTCTGTCAGACTGTTTGTCAGCATACTGCTGTCTGTCAGACTGTTTGCCATCATACTGCTGTCTGTCAGACTGTTTGTCAGCATACTGCTGTCTGTCAGACTGTTTGTCAGTGTCCTGTTGTCTCTTAGACCGTGTGTCAGCATCCTGCTGTCTGTCAGACTGTTTGTCAGCATACTGTTGTCTGTCAGACTGTTTGTCAGCATACCGCTGTCTGTCAGACTGTTTGTCAGCATACTGCTGTCTGTCAGACTGTTTGCCATCATACTGCTGTCTGTCAGACTGTTTGTCAGCATACTGCTGTCTGTCAGACTGTTTGTCAGTGTCCTGTTGTCTCTTAGACCGTGTGTCAGCGTCCTGCTGTCTCTTAGACCGTGTGTCAGCGTCCTGTTGTCTCTTAGACCGTGTGTCAGCATCCTGTTACCATATCGCTAGTCATTATCATCTAAACGTTGTAAGCTGTTATTCAGATTGAACCAGAACTTATCAATTCTCAAATGTAAATTACATATAAACAATGTTGGTCGGAAGAGACGCCATCGAACTGTCTTTAAGTTCTGTCTTGGCTAGAAAGTTTCAAATTTCAGTTTAAGGGAAAGCAACAAAATGTACATTGGTTAGCCAGATCAATGCTAGTTGAGCATTTCATTTCCCTTCCGATTAGCGATGTCAACATTTTCAAATTCATAACCACTGGTTCTACCCGACTATCCAGATTACACAGTTTAAATTTTGGTAAACGAGTAGTGATGTTGAAAGGTATCAGCGATTTTTTTATTCCTGGCATTAACTATATATACATAACTGGTAATAACGTTCGTCATTTGAATTAAATGCGTATCTGAATAGGATACACAGTAGGCGAAAACGCTATTTGTTTCAAACTGATTCATATACTGTATATAATTATGTGAAATGTATATATTCATCTCTTTATTTTGTAATCTTATAGAAAATGTAATTACAAACAAATTCTTGTTTCTTCGACAACAAAATCTGTCTGATTTTGGTACAAAATTATTTGAAAATGAGACCATACATTTGTCAACAAACCATATGCTAAGAGAGAGAGAGAGAGAGAGAGAGAGAGAGACTCCACGGAAATCTGTCGAACACGAAGGGATAAAACCATGCCATACTGTGGTAAAAATCACACTAACGTAATATTATCTTTATCATGTTTCTGCTACACGTTATTTCTCATTCACTGACATCTAATTCAACCTAGACAAAGAGTTGAAGCTTACAGCTTTGCTTTCAACGATGCACCAAGCTGTCATTGTCAGTTGGGACTTTATCATAGTTCAAGGATATATTTCAATATTTCTCTTAATGACGTCTCATTTTTCACACACGAATTTAGAAGAAGAAAAAAAGTGCAAATGGAGACAAATCATGAAGTGGATCCAGAAATAAGAGATAACAAATGTAACGTACTTTCCATAAGCGTCTGTACGTTACATCTGTTATCTCAAAATTTCTGTGTTCATGCTCTTTGAAATGAATCCATGCGTTATGCCAGTTCGGGACAGTAATGAAGCGCTTCACCTCGAGACTGAGACCACTGTACGGACCAGAGGCTCGAAGTAAGCGCTTCGCGCTTACAGGATTGGGAACATGTGCAATAACAAAATCGTTGATATGGAGAAACTTTGGCCGGCATGCGAGCTCATGAACAGCTTCTTTAAAGAAACTGTTTACTCTTTGTAAGTTGAATCGGCTACTCGGATTTGAGGCCAGAGTATATTCGATGATTAGCTTCATTAATTCGTTTGGCAGGTGCGGCCTGTTAAACAAAATGTTTGGCTGATTGTCAGAATCTGCGTCAGCAACCTGCTGTCTGTTTGATTCTGCATCAGCGTCCTGTTGTCTGTTAGACCGTGTGTCAGCGTCCTGTTGTCTGTTAGACCGTGTGTCAGTGTCCTGCTGTCTGTTAGACCGTGTGTCAGCGTCCTGTTGTCTCTTAGACCGTGTGTCAGCATCCTGCTGTCTCTTAGACCGTGTGTCAGCATCCTGCTGTCTGTTAGACCGTGTGTCAGCATCCTGCTGTCTCTTAGACCGTGTGTCAGCGTCCTGTTGTCTCTTAGACCGTGTGTCAGCATACTGTTGTCTGTTAGACCGTGTGTCAGCATCCTGCTGTCTGTTAGACCGTGTGTCAGCATCCTGCTGTCTGTTAGACCGTGTGTCAGCATCCTGTTGTCTCTTAGACCGTGTGTCAGCGTCCTGTTGTCTCTTAGACCGTGTGTCAGCATCCTGTTGTCTCTTAGACCGTGTGCCAGCGTCCTTCTGTCTCTTAGACCGTGTGTCAGCGTTCTGTTGTCTCTTAGACCGTGTGTCAGCATCCTGCTGTCTCTTAGACCGTGTGTCAGCATCCTGCTGTCTGTTAGACCGTGTGTCAGCATCCTGTTGTCTCTTAGACCGTGTGTCAGCGTCCTGTTGTCTCTTAGACCGTGTGTCAGCATCCTGCTGTCTGTTAGACCGTGTG
>JAXHUV010000216.1:0-3833 GCA_034189445.1 Pseudomonadota bacterium | reverse complement strand
GTCGATGCCAAGGCATCGGCCCGGGATGCGCTTGACGAATTTCTGGAAACCCATGAAGGCCCTCCCATATATGTTCGCATTAACGCCAGGGGCACTCCCGAGTTCGAGGCAGATCTGTCAGTTTGTCAACGCCATACAGGTGTCGGCGGGATTATGTTGCCGAAGGCCGAATCCGCGAGCGATATTGAGTCCGTGGCGGTTACAGGAAAGTCCATTATTCCGTTGATCGAGTCAGCCGCAGGACTGGTTGCCCTGAACGACATAGCCACCGCCAGGAGTGTTGAAAGACTCAGCTACGGAGGTCTCGACCTTTGTGAAAACCTCGGGATTGAAGCAAGCACCGAGGGGGCTGACACCATTCTGGACCATTGTCGCTGTCAGCTTCTGATCAGTTCCAGGGCGGCGGGTCTTCAGCCACCGGTCGAGACGGTTTTCCCGGTATTCAACGACGTAAAGGCGATGCATGAAAGAGCGCGCCGCGCCCGCAACATGGGCTTCGGAGCGATACTGTGTATCCACCCCAAACAAATTGAGCCGGCCCAGACCGGCTTTTCACCGGAACCGGAGCAGGTCGAGTGGGCACGGAAAGTCGTTGCAGCGGCGGAAGCCCATACCGGGGCCTTCACAGTGGATGGCCAGATGGTGGATGCGCCAGTGATTGCGATGGCAAGGACCATTCTTGGGCGGGCGATCTAGTGTCCCGGCACTGCCAGTTTAGATGATAACAACTGCGATTGAACCAGAATTGGTTCGTCTTTTAATAAGAGGAGGTGCCCGTGGCACTTGATCAGGAAACCCTGAATCAGTTTGTGGACAGTGTACGACGGTACGTGCGGAATCGTTTGATTCCTCTCGAAATGCAAGTTGCAGAGGAGGATCGGATTCCGGAAGACGTGATTGAAGAGATGAAAGAGATGGGGCTTTTCGGGCTCTCGATTCCGGCCGAGTTCGGTGGTCTTGGTCTGACCATGGTGGAAGAGGCCGTAATTATTCAGGAAATGGGATACACCTCACCAGCCTTCCGTTCTGTGTTTGGCACCAATGTTGGGATTGGCTCCCAGGGGATCGTGATAGACGGTACTCCGGAACAGAAAGCCAGGTACTTGCCCAAAATGGCAACGGGTGAGTTGATTGGCTCCTTCGCGCTCACCGAGCCGGATGCCGGATCGGATGCCGGATCAGTTATGACCACCGCACGACGCGAAGGTGATGTATACGTCATTAACGGCAGCAAACGCTATATAACCAATGCGGCACGTGCTGGTGTATTCACTCTCATGGCGAGGACCGGGACAAAGGAAGAAGGCGGACGGGGAGTATCTGCTTTCCTGGTGGATGCACGCAGCCCTGGTATCTCTCTGGGGAAACCGGACAAGAAGATGGGACAAAAAGGGGCTCACACCTGCGATGTTATTTTTGAGGATGTCCGGGTCCCCGTTGATGCCTTGATTGGTGGCAGGGAGGGTCAGGGATTCAAAACGGCCATGAAAGTGCTTGATCGTGGGAGGCTGCATCTAAGTGCCCTGAGTGTTGGTACGGCCCTGCGTTTGATTGATGAGAGCCTTTCCTACGCAACCGAGCGCAAGCAGTTTGGTACGGAGATTGCCAACTTCCAACTGGTGCAGGCCATGTTGGCCGACAGTCAGACCGAATATTTTGCCGGCAAGAGCATGGTGGAAGCAACGGCCAGGGATTTTGATGCCGGCCTGCCGGTACCCATGAATGCCTCTAGCTGCAAGCTGTTTTGTACGGAAATGGTGGGCAGGGTGGCTGATCGTGCTGTTCAGATTCACGGTGGTTCCGGCTATATCAGCGACTACTGTGTAGAGCGTTTCTTCAGGGATGTCAGGCTGTTCCGGCTTTATGAAGGAACCTCACAAATCCAGCAGTTGGTCATCGCAAAACAAATGATTCGAAATGCCAGGAATCAGAACTAACAACGAACGGAGGAGTGTGTATGGCTGGTCCTTTATCGGGGCTTCGTGTGCTCGATCTATCCCGGGTTTTAGCGGGGCCTTGGTGCTCCCAGATTCTGGCCGACATGGGTTCGGAGGTTATTAAGATTGAGCGACCGAAAACCGGAGATGATACACGTCACTGGGGCCCCCCCTGGATTCAGGATAATGCCGGGAAGGTTGATCGCCAGTCGACCTATTACATGGCGGCAAACCGCGGCAAGAATTCGGTTACGTTAGATATCGGTAGCGAGGAAGGCCGTGAGCTGATCAAACAACTGGTGGCGGAGAGTGATATTCTGATCGAAAATTTCAAGCAGGGCACCATGGAGCGGAAGGGGCTTGGCTATGACACTCTTTCAGAGATTAATCCCGGCCTGATCTACTGCTCCATCACCGGTTTCGGGCAGACCGGCCCGATGGCTTCTTATGCGGGGTACGACTACCTGATACAGGCCCAGTCCGGATTGATGAGTATAACCGGAGTCCCGGACGGTGAGCCTGGCGCCGGCCCGACGCGCGTTGGTGTGGCTGTCTCGGATTTGACAACAGGGATGAACTCCACCATCGCCATCCTCGCTGCGCTGCATCATCGAAACGGCACAGGCGAAGGCCAATACATTGATATGGCCCTGTTGGATGTTCAGGTTAGTTGGCTGGCGAATCAGGGCCTGAGCTATCTCGCCACCGGCAAGGTTCCTGGGCGCACCGGGGGTTATCATCCGACCGTGGTCCCGTACCAACCATTTCCCACCAAGGATGGTCAGTTAATTATTGCCATTGGCAATGAAGGGCAATTCCAGCGTCTATGTAAGGTGATGGGGTTGCCTGAACTGCTTGATGATGCCCGGTTCGCGAGTAACGAGGGGCGCGTCGAAAACCGGGAAGCGTTAATTGAACGCCTCAGTCTCGTTACTCGCACCTGTACGAGCAGGGAGTGGATGGACCGGTTAATCCCTGAGAGCGTTCCCTGCGGACCCATCCAGAATATTGGGGAAGTGTTTGAAGATCCTCAGGTCATCGCCCGGGGCATGAAGCTGGAGCTCGAACATTCAGCCCTTGGAAAAGTTCCGTCCATCGCGAATCCGATCAAGTACTCTCGTACCCCGATTGAGTACAAGAAAGCTCCTCCGGTCCTGGGAGAGGATACAGATGCTGTGCTCAGTAAAGTCCTCCACAAAAGCCCCGAGGAGATTGATTCGTTGCGTAAGAAGCAGGTAATTTGATCGCATGGGCTGGGACCACCGATACACAGCCCTATTGATGAGGCTGGGCATCCTTTTTGCCCCTCAGTGTGAAGGTGAGCTGCCCGCCTTGAACGAAGCCGCAAGGGCGCGGGTCTGAGCCGCAAGTGTCTGGGCATCCAGCCCAACACCCACGATCAGCGCACCAAGGCTCAGGTACCGACGGCAGAGTGTCTCGTCTCGAGACAGGATGCCTGGCGCCTTTCCCGTAGCGCGAATCCGCGCAATCGCATCTGTAATCGCGGTTTGCACCTCTTGGTGACCGGGTTGGCCAAGATGGCCGAGAGAGGCGGCCAGGTCAGCGGGGCCAATGAAGACGCCATCGACCCCATCGACGGCCGCTATCGCCTCGAGATTGTCCAGAGCCAGACCCGTTTCAACCTGCACGATCACCGCTATTTCATCGTTTGCCACCTTAAGGTAATCCTGGCGCCCACCCCAGAGTGCGGCACGGGCACCGCCGACACCTCTGGTTCCCAGTGGTGGATAACGGCAGGCTTCGACAACCGCCTTCGCCTGCTCAGGGCTTTCCACCATGGGCACCAAAATACTTTGAACACCCAGATCCAGATACTGCTTGATCACGGTTTGATCTGTGGAGGGTACCCTGGCGATGGCATGGGTGTCGGGATGG
>JAXHUV010000215.1:0-3866 GCA_034189445.1 Pseudomonadota bacterium | reverse complement strand
TGGTGCGGCTTTCCGGGACTGTCTTTCGCCATGGATGGCGAAAGCCAAGCGACCAAGGACGGCTCGAGCGTGTCCCGGAAAGCCGCACCACACGGCGGCCCTCCCTCCGAAGCCCGATAAATCAACGGCCGACGACTTTCTCAGTTTCTTCCACCGGAGTATGACGAACGTCCTCGCCTTTGGACATGAAGATCACGTTCTCGGCAATATTGCACGCATGGTCACCTACCCGCTCCAGAGCACGGAGCACCCACATTACGGACAGGCACCGTGAAATGTTCCGGGTATCTTCCATCATGAACGTCAGCAAGGTGCGAGCCGCTGCCCGATATTCCTCATCGACGCGCTTGTCTTCCTTCATGATCCGCAGTGCCTGCTCGGAATCCAGGCGAGCGAAAGCGTCCAGTGCATCGTGGAGAAGAGCCTGCACATGACTGCCAATGTGCCGGACCTCGACATACCCCCGGGGAGCATGGCCTTCCTCACTCAGATTGATGGCCAGCTTGGCAATTTTCTTCGCTTCATCGCCAACACGCTCCAGGTCCGCAACCATCTTGATCACGGAAATCACCAGCCGCAGGTCGCGAGCTGCTGGTTGGCGACGGGCGATGATCAAGGTCGCCTCCTCATCGATCTCTATTTCCATCTGATCGACTTTTTTGTCTTTGGCACGGATATCCTCTGCTGCGTATCCGTCACCATCAATAAGAGCTTCAATAGCGCTCTCAAGCTGCGCCTCAACCATACCACCCATTTTCAGAAACTCGGTTTTGAGCTCCATAAGTTCATCATTGAATTGGTGGGAAGTGTGGTCCCCATACACGTCATCCTTATTAGTAGGCATACTGTTCTTCTCCAAAATTCCTCAGGGCCGGAATCAGCCGAAACGGCCGGTGATGTAGGATTCGGTCAGTTCATGTTCCGGCGAGGTGAATACCTTGTTGGTCTCGTTCACTTCCACCAGGTGTCCCAGGTGGAAGTAGGCCGTACGATGGGATACCCGGGCTGCCTGTTGCATTGAGTGAGTCACAATTACAATAGTATAGCTTTCGGACAGTTCCGCAATCAGCTCTTCCACTTTTGCGGTTGCGATAGGATCCAGAGCCGAGCAGGGTTCGTCCATCAGAACCACTTCCGGGCTTACGGCAATCGCCCGGGCAATACACAGGCGCTGTTGCTGACCACCGGACATGCCAGTTGCGGTGGCATCCAGGCGATCTTTCGCCTCTTCCCACAAACCGGCGTTGCGCAGGCTGTTTTCGACGATCTCGTCCAGATCCGACTTACGGTTCGCAAGGCCGTGGATACGGGGGCCGTAGGCCACGTTGTCGTAGATGGACTTGGGAAACGGGTTTGGCTTCTGGAATACCATGCCCACCCGAGCGCGAAGCTCGACCACGTCCCGCTTGGGATCGTAGATATCCTGGTCGTCCAAATGCAGTGAACCCTTTACACGACAGATATCAATGCTGTCGTTCATGCGGTTCAGACAGCGCAGGAGGGTGGACTTACCGCAACCGGATGGCCCGATAAAGGCAATAACCTGATTGCGAGCGATATCAAGACTGACTTTCTTGATCGCGCGGGTCTCGCTGTAAAAGACGTCGACGTCACGGAGTTTGAATTTTGGGTCGTCGGAAAAAGGCAAACCGACCGTTTTGCCTTCCTCAATGATGGTTTCAGCCGGTTTTTCATCCTGAATCGGAACCACCGCTTCTTTGGAATGACCAGCTTCACTGGTGATGGTCGTGTTGACAGTATTCATTCAAGTTCTCCTTACCACCGGCGCTCAAGACGTTTACGCATCCAGATGGCCAGTGCATTCATGCTGATCAGGAAGGCCAGAAGCACCATAATGGCCGCTGACGCGCGTTCAATAAAAGCAAGCTCGGGGCTGCTCGACCACAGGAACACCTGAACCGGCAGAACCGTGGCGGAATCGAAGAAACCGCCGGGCACATCCACAATGAACGCCACCATACCAATCAGCAACAATGGTGCCGTTTCGCCCAATGCCTGGGCCATACCAATGATGGAACCAGTCAGCATGCCCGGCATGGCCAGCGGCAGCACATGATGCAGCACCACCTGCATTTTGGAGGCACCAACACCCTCGGCGGCCTCGCGGATCGATGGCGGCACACTCTTGATCGCGGCCCGGCTGGAGATGATGATCGTCGGCAGGGTCATCAACGTCAGCACAAGGCCCCCAACCACCGGGACCGAACGCGGCATGCCAAACAGGTTGATAAAGACAGCAAGACCCAACAAACCAAAAATGATGGATGGAACGGCAGCAAGATTATTGATATTGACTTCGATGAAGTCGGTGAGTTTGTTCTGGGAGGCAAATTCCTCCAGGTAAATGGCCGCCGAGACGCCAATCGGAAAAGCCAGGGCAAGGGTAACGAACATGGTCAGCAAGGAACCTACCATGGCGCCGAGAATACCAGCCTTCGATGGATCGCGAGAATCCCCTCCGGTAAAGAACACGTCATTGAACGAGGTATCAATTAAGCCTCTATCCAATAAATCCTCAACCCAGGTTTTTTGTTGCTCGGTCAGTTTGATCGAGTAAGCGTCGTTCCCGGCATGTTTCACATACACATCAACATTAGTGTGTGTAAGAAATGTCATGGTGCGCTGACTGCCCATCCAGTCCGGATTTTCCTTCAGCGTATCGCGCAAGCTGACTGACGCATAAGGATTGATAAGAGCCTTGACAGCCCTTCGGTCATCCTCGGTTGCACCCGGAATCTCCCGGGTCAGCGCACGCACCAGGGGCTCGACAAAATCCGCCATTCTCAACTGGCTTTCATTTGTCGGGTCATCCAGGTACATCACCTCGGGGTCGAGATTGACATTCAGGGTGACGGTTGTTTTGGTGAAGCCGGTGTATCCCTTGCCGATGATATCCGCGAACAGGATAAAAAGAGCGCCAAGCGCTATGGCAATCGCCAGCATCCCGTACGCCCTAAAACGGCGCTCTTTCCGATAACGGCCTTTCAGTGACTGACGGACTATTTCCGCCTGTGAGCGTTGGTCATTCATACTGTTCCCGATATTTACGGACAATTTTCAGGGCAATGACGTTTAGAAGCAGGGTGGCCAGGAAGAGCATGGCCCCCAGTGCAAAGGCAGCCAGCGTCTTGGCACTATCAAACTCCTGGTCACCGGTGAGCAGGGTCACGATCTGGACGGTGACGGTGGTAACCGTTTCCAGCGGGTTGGCGGTCAGGTTTGCCGCCATGCCTGCAGCCATTACCACGATCATGGTTTCGCCAATAGCCCGGGAAACGGCCAGCAGAATACCCCCCATGATGCCGGGCAATGCGGCCGGAAAGATGACCTTTTTCATGGTCTCGGACTGCGTTGCGCCAAGCGCCAGGGAGCCATCACGCATGGTCTGGGGAACGGCGTTAATGACGTCATCGGACAAGGATGAAACAAAGGGAATAATCATAACGCCCATAACGGTACCCGCCGCCAGGGCGCTCTGGGAAGACGCCTCGATGCCCATGGAAGCGGCCAGATCGCTGATAAACGGCGCGACGGTCAGGGCCGCGAAGAAGCCGTAAACCACGGTGGGAATGCCAGCCAGCATTTCCAGCAACGGCTTGACCACACCACGAACGTTTTTGTTGGCGTACTCGGACAGATAAATAGCCGATAACAGCCCGACTGGCACGGCGACAAGCATCGCGATAGCGGAAATCAAAAGGGTACCGGTAAACAGCGGGATCATTCCGAAGGCGCCTTGAGAAGCAACCTGATCGGCGCGAAGTGCGGTCTGCGGACTCCATTGACTACCGAAGAAAAATTCGGTGAACGGCACTTTTCCGAAAAAGCGGAAAGTCTCAAAGGCA
>JAXHUV010000214.1:0-3876 GCA_034189445.1 Pseudomonadota bacterium | reverse complement strand
AGAGAGTCCTGGCTGCTGTATTGGTCGGTTTCGTCCTGACAGCCGGCGCCGTTATGGCAAGTGTCGAAGATGAAATCCGTGCACGTATCCAGCCGGTGGGTGAAGTATGCCTGCAGGGTGCAGAATGTGGCAGTGCAGCTGCTCCAACCGAGGCAGCCAGCTCGGGCCCACGCTCCGGCAGTGAGGTTTTTGATGCCGTATGCACGGCCTGCCACACTACGGGCGCCGCTGGCGCACCCAAGATTGGCGATACCGCAGCCTGGGCACCGCGTATCGACCAGGGAATGGAGATCCTGATCAGCCATGCCCTCAACGGTTTCAACCTCATGCCGGCCAAGGGCGGCTGTGCAGACTGCCCCGATGAAGAGATTCAGGCGGCCGTTGAGTACCTTGTTGAGCAAGGCCAATAAGTACAACGGTTTTATTTGTTGAAAAAGCCCCGCAAAGGGGCTTTTTGCAGACGGAACTTTAGAGGCCGCCCAGGTCACCCAACAGTGCGCTGAGCGTGGCTTTTCCTTTCTGTTGATTGGCTTCCACATCCTGGTCGCCGGTGCCCTCCCATTTAAGGTCGTCCTCCGACAATTCATCGAGGAACCGGCTCGGGATGGTTTCCAGCTTTTCCCCGTACCGTTTCCGGGTAGCTGCATAAGTCAGCGTCAGTGTTTCCCGGGCGCGGGTAATGCCCACGTACATCAGCCGCCGTTCCTCCTCAATGTTGCCTTCCTCGATGCTGCTTCGGTGGGGCAGGATTTCCTCTTCAAGCCCCATGATGAACACATGGGGGAACTCCAGGCCCTTGGAAGCGTGCAGGGTGAGCAGCTGAACCTTGTCGCTGTCGTCGTCCTCTTCCCGCTGTTCCATCATGTCCCTAAGGATCAGTTTGGTAATGGCATCTTCGATGCCGAGCTCATCGGCCGTGCCCTTACCGTCATCGAGCATGCGCTGGATGGATTCCACCAGGTACCAGATGTTTTCCATTCGTCGCCCGGCCTGTTTGGGCGTGCCGGAGTGCTGGTGCAGCCACTCCTCATATTCGATGTCCGTGAACAGCTGTTTGATGACGGGTATTGGATTCTCGCTGTGCAGCCGCTCGCAGGTGGCGTCTACCCAGTGGGCAAAACGCCGGAGCCGATCCAGCCCCTTTTCGGTCACCTGGGTTTCCGCGCCCATGTCACCCAGGGCCTTGAACAGGCTGACATTTCGAGAGCGGGCATAGTGGCTGAGCTGCTCCAGGGTGCGCGGGCCGATTTCCCGGCGCGGCACGTTGACCACCCGCAGGAACGCGGCGTCGTCGTCCGGGTTGATCAGCAGGCGCAGGTAAGACATGGCGTCCTTGATCTCGTTCTTCGAGAAAAAGGACTGGCCGCCGGAGATGCGGTAGGGGATCTGGTAGGCCTGCAGCTTCATTTCCAGCAGCCTGGCCTGGTGGTTTCCCCGATACAGCACGGCAAAGTCCCGGAAACCCAGGCCTTTTTTCAGCTTCTGGTCGAGAATCTCAGTGGCCACGCGCTCGGTTTCCGCATCCTCGTTGCGGCACCGGACAATCCGGATTTCCTCACCGATGGTGTGCTCACTCCACAGCGCCTTCTGGAACACGTGGGGGTTGTTGGCGATCACGGTGTTGGCACTGCGCAGGATACGGGCGGTGGACCGGTAGTTCTGCTCAAGCTTGACGATTTTCAGGCTCGGGAAGTCTTCCTTGAGCTGGGCCAGGTTTTCCGGTCGGGCGCCGCGCCAGGCGTAGATCGACTGGTCATCGTCGCCAACCACTGTGAACGCGGCCCTCTCTGCTACCAGTAGCTTGACTAGCTCGTACTGGCACAGGTTGGTGTCCTGGTATTCATCCACCAGCATGTAGCGGATCTTCCGGCGCCATTTGGCGAGCAGATCCGGGTGCGAGCGAAACACGATCACTGGCAGCAGGATGAGGTCGTCGAAATCCACCGCGTTGTAGGCCTTCAGGTACTCGTTGTACTTGCTGTAGATGATGGCGATGCGCTGTTCCCGTTCATCCGCTGCCTTGCTCAGGGCCTCGGCCGGTCCCCGCATGGCGTTTTTCCAGGACGAGATGGTCATCTGGATGTCGTTGAGCTCGTCCCCGGCCTCGGCACTGGCTTCCCGAAGCATCAGATCCTGTAACAGGGCTTTGGCATCGCCGGCATCAAAGATGGAAAACCCCGGGTGGTAGCCGAGATGAGCGTGCTCCTCCCGGATCATATTGAGGCCAAGATTATGAAATGTGGATACAATCAGACCCCGGGTCAGTTTCCGGTCAATGATTCGGCCAACCCGCTCCTTCATTTCCCGGGCAGCCTTGTTGGTGAAGGTGACTGCGGCAATATGACGTCCCGGGATTCCAAGCTGCTCGATCAGGTAGGCAATCTTGTGGGTGATCACACTGGTCTTGCCGCTGCCGGCGCCGGCGAGTACCAGCATAGGGCCATCGGCATAGCGGACTGCTTCGTTTTGTCTCGGGTTGAGTTTGTTCACAAATAATTGGCCAGAATGGAACGAAATGGGGATAACGGACGTGGGCTTATTCTACACCAGACAGAGTTCCTGTACCTTGGGGCTCTATGGACTATGATTAACAGAACAGACTCGGTTGTTCGCGCATAAATGGATCCTGCTTGATGACACTTCCACTGGAAACCATGAGGCCCGGCCAGTTGCGCCTGTTGGTTCTGACTCCGGACTACGCCGATTTTCTCTGGTTGAACGCTCTTCTGGCGGACGACGCCGAAATCAGCGCGGACGCGACCTGGTGTCCGGACCTGGTGGATTGCGATGATCTGATCCGCAACGCCAGTTTTGATGTCATTGTCTGGGACTGTATTTTCCATGGCGGTTCTGAAGCCGCCTTTCTTCAATACTTGGCGGTTGGCAGCAATGATAAGCCTGTTCTTGCCCTCAGTGCCGAGTCTCCAGGATTGCGGGCTCCGGAACTGCTGGCCGCCGGCGCTGCCGATTATCTCTGTCGCCAGAATCTGGACCACTGGAATTTCCGCCGGGCTGTAAAGAGCCTCTGGTACCGGGTGCAGTTATCCGAGTCAGCCCACGGCCAGCTGGGACGGGAAGTCGCCACCGGATTTATCAACCGGGATCTGTTCTTTGATCGTCTCCAGCAGGCGCTGCTGCGGGCCGAGCGGGCCAGCCACCGGCTGGCACTTCTGCACCTCAATATCGACGATTTCCGCAGTATCAATGAATCCTTCGGTTACCAGAAAAGCGACCAGTTGATGATGAAGCTGGCGGAACGTCTCCGGCACTCCCTGAGGCGGGTGGATTCTCTGATGCGCATCGGCGGCGATGAGTTGGCCATTATCATTGAGAAGGTCGAAGACTCCCTCGACATCACCCAGATTATTCGCAAGGTAGTCAATGCCCTGGATGAGCCGGTCACGATCGACGGCCAAAGTGTGGTGGTCAGCGCCAGCCTCGGTGTTGCCACCTACCCTGAAGCCGGTGACAGCGCCGAAAATCTGTTGCGCCGGGCCAACCGGGCCATGTTTGAAGCCAAGCGGGATCCCGGTACCAGTTATCGCTTCTATGACCAGCAGCTACATATCTCCGCCGGCTATCAGCTTCGGCTTGAGGCCGACCTGCGTAATGCCCTGAGGGGCAAGGAGCTGGAACTTTACTATCAGCCCCGGATTGATCTTGCCACTGAAGAAGTCCGTGGGGTTGAGTGCCTGTTGCGCTGGAACCACCCGGAGCGTGGGTTGGTGGGGCCGGATGAGTTCATTCCGGTGGCAGAGCGCAGCGGTCTGATCGTGCCCATCGGCTACTGGGTCATCGAGCAGGCCTGTAAACGCCTGCAGGAGTCTGCCGAGCTGGGGTTCCCGGGGTTGGTGTTTGCCGTCAACCTTTCGTTCA
>JAXHUV010000213.1:0-3909 GCA_034189445.1 Pseudomonadota bacterium | reverse complement strand
GCCATTCTCTATGGTGGCCATCTGAGCCAGGAGGACCTGGATGAGGAAATGCGTCAGCGTTGTGCTTCCCGTTTGATGTCACGTCTGACCTATCTGGAACAGCAGGTGCGGGATATGCTGATCTTCGCCCGGGGCGAAACCCGGCTGGCAGAGAAGCTGTCTGCCGGCAAGCTGGTTTCGGCACTGACTTCGGCGGTCGAAGGGCTGAAGCCGGCTCCCGGTGCAGAAGTGAGTCTCCAGAATGAAATCTCCAGCGATTGCCGCCTCATGTGTAACCGGGACGCTCTCGTGGGCGCCTGCACTAATCTGGTCAATAACAGTCTTGAAGCCGGGGCGACCCATGTTGCTGTTCGGGTAACCGAAGAAACTGGCGAGCTGGTTATTCGCGTTCTGGACAACGGCCCGGGATTTGAGTCCTCGGACGCGGCCCGGTTAACGGAAGCTTTTTATACCACCAAGTCCCATGGCACCGGGCTCGGCCTTGCGGTGGTACAAGCCGTCATCAAGGCGCATCAGGGCCGGTTCTCCATTGAATCGCCGGAGCAGGGCGGTGCCATCGCTACCTTGCGTCTACCGCAATTACCTAACAGACACTGATCGGAGGCAACCATGGCAAAGGCCCAGATTCTGATTGTTGAGGACGACCATGACCTGCGGGAAGCGCTGGTAACCACCCTTGAGCTGGCAAAATTCCGGGTGCGGGAAGCGTCGAATGCCAGCGAAGCGCTTGAGCGACTGGCAGAGTCGCCGGTGGATATGGTGGTCAGCGATGTCAACATGCCGGGTCTGTCAGGACATCAGTTGCTGGCTGAGGTCCAGCGGCTGTATCCGGGGCTGCCAATGATGCTGATCACGGCCTATGGCCAGATCAGCGATGCGGTGTCTGCCATGCAGGCAGGCGCCATTGATTACCTTGTGAAGCCGTTCGAGCCAGGGTTCCTGGTGGATGCGGTCAGCAAGATTGTCGGCGGCAGTCGCGAAAAAGCCAGCGATGAGCCGGTGGCGGAAGATCCGATCAGTAAGCGGATGTTCCAGCTGGCGACCAAGGTGGCCGGCAGCGACTTCACGGTCATGATCTCCGGGGAAAGCGGAACCGGCAAGGAAGTCCTTGCCCGGTTTATTCACCAGCAGTCACCCCGGGCCGATCAGCCATTCGTGGCCATTAATTGTGCGGCGATTCCCGAAAACATGCTGGAAGCGATTCTGTTTGGCCACGAAAAGGGTGCCTTTACCGGCGCCGTGGCTTCTTCGCCGGGCAAGTTCGAACAGGCCAACGGCGGCACCATTCTTCTGGACGAGATTTCGGAGATGGACCTGGGGCTTCAGTCCAAACTGTTGCGGGTGTTGCAGGAGCGGGAAGTGGAGCGGGTTGGCGGACGCAAAACCATCAGCCTGGATGTTCGCGTTGTGGCGACCACCAACCGGGATCTGGCGGATCATGTTCGCGAAGGCAAATTCCGCGAAGACCTTTACTACCGCCTGACGGTGTTTCCGATGCACTGGCAGCCGCTTCGGGAGCGCCCACTGGATATCATGCCGCTGGCCACCTCGCTACTTAAAAAGCATTGTCGAAAGATGAAGCTGGCCGGGATTACCTTTGCCCGGGACGCGAAAAGCGCGCTGATGAATCATCAATGGCCGGGCAATGTGCGGGAGCTGGACAATGCCATTCAGCGAGCCCTGGTGCTGCACCAGGGCAATGCCATTCACTCCGGCGATCTGTGTCTGGAACTCGGCATCACCGGACGGCCGGACTTTCGCGGCGTGGAGCCGGTTTCGCAACCCGAAACCCTTGCCAACACTGGGAGCGAGGCGGGGACTTCGGGCTCCGGAATTTCCGCCCTCGATCAACCTCCGCATGGGCGGGGTGGCGAGCCAGAAGGCGCGGTTTCGCTGGGAGATGATCTGAGGCAACAGGAATTCCGTATTATCATCCAGACCCTCCGCAATGAGCGTGGGCGTCGCAACCGGGCAGCGGAACAGCTTGGCATCAGTCCCCGAACGCTCAGGTACAAGCTGGCCCAGATGCGCGACGCCGGGATCGATCTGGACGCCGAAATGGCCCTGGCCTGAGCCCCCTGCAAGACAAACTCCTTCATCGGCACCCCTTGGGGTGCCGTTTTCCTGATGTCCTTTCCCCGTGAAGTCAGGTGGCTGGCTTGATGACACCAGCGTGTTATCAACCCGCTTATTGAAAATGGCCCTCATATTCGGGCGGAATGGATGTCCGGCTGAAAGAGTTGAATGCGTGTTCGGGGGTTTATGGAATATTCGGGTTTTGTGGAACCTTCAGGTTCGAACCTTACCCGGTCAAAGGGAGAGCGGCATCACCCGAACCTTACCACGCAGCAAATCGACCGTTTCCTTGTCGAACAACTCGGTCCCTGGCTGCATCACTGTCGCCGCGCTGCAGGCAATTCCCTCGCGTAACACATCCTGTTCCGACGCGCCCTGTGTCAAGAGCGCTGCCATACCGGCCACCATCGAATCCCCGGCCCCGACGGTGGAGGCCACGGGTACTGAAGGGGCTTCCGCCTTGAGGACCCGTGATGGTGTTACCAGCAACGCCCCTTCCGCGCCAAGGGAGATGCAGACCCAGGTCACGCCTCGCTCCTGCAGTTGGCGCGCTTCCCGAACGATATCCCGCTGGTCCTTCAGGGGCTGGCGGGCCAGGGTTTCCAATTCGAAGCGATTGGGCTTGATCAGGAAGGGTTCGGCTTCGATCGCGTGCCGCAGGAGCTCATCGTGGGAATCGACGATTGCACGCCCCCCGGCCGCCCGGACGCGGCGCACCGCTTCAGCGTAGAGATCCCGCGGCAGGCCCCGTTGTAGCGAGCCGGTGATTACGCCCAGTCCCTTACCCCCATGGGTCACGAAGCGGTCCAGTAAATGTTGCCATTGTGCGGTGGCCACCGGGGGGCCGACACCGCTGACCTCAAACTGGGCTTCGGTGACGCTCTCGAGAATGGTGCTATTGATGCGGGTTTCGCCTTCCACTTCCAGATAACTGGCCTGATCCAGCTGCCTATCGAGCTGATGGCGCAGGAAGCGACCGATTTCGCCGGCGACGACACAGAAAGTGCAGGCTTGCACCCCAAGGCGTTTGAGACCGCGGCCAACATTAATTCCGTTACCGCCAGGGTCGTACCGGGAGTCCGAGGCATGGACCTTCTGGTCAGAAATCAGTTGAGGGATTTGATAGGTGATATCAACGGCCGGATTCAGACTTAAAACGGACACTGGCAGTTGTGTGAATGCGTCGGCCATAAAGTGCTCCTGTTTGGCGCTCTCGATCTTCCCTTGCGGAACTATATTTTGTTATGGATATTGGTACATGCCGGCCTAAACATCCAGTTAATTGCCCGTTACGGACGAATGTCAAAGCACTACACTAGACTGAACAACTGCTCAGAAATATGAAGCTATGTAACGGCCGGGCTCCGGGCCGCCTCCCGGGGCAGGGTGAACAGGCAAAGGAGGTTGCATGACGACTGTTTTCGATCTTACTGATGAACTGGGGCCGGCCAAGGTGATTCGTGTCCACGTTCCGACGCTGAGGCTCAAGGGTGTGCTGGTGGTGGATATAGCCGGCTTGCCCCATGGGAGGAAAATAAATCTGTCCCGGTTTTCGGTCCGATGCGGTTCAGGCGGCCGGTGGCAGCCTGCCACCGGACAAGGCGGACCGGTGGCGAAGGGTGTACCGCCAATGCCTTGGCAGGGCGGAAAAAGCGTGTCCACCACCGGATGAAAGCCAACGGCAGGGCCAGCGTGGTCGGCTCAAACGCACACGCGCCCGCAACCTGCTGGAGCGGCTGCGCGACTATGAGGCGGATGTCCTTCGCTTTCTGGATGACCCGGCGATCCCGTTTACCAATAACCAGGGCGAACGCGATATCCGCATGCTCAAGG
>JAXHUV010000212.1:0-3930 GCA_034189445.1 Pseudomonadota bacterium | reverse complement strand
GATCTGGACATCCGGGTAACGCCCACCAATGTGCCGGACGCCCACTGGCCCGGAGAAATTACCCGGGTCACCAGCAGTCTCGACCCGGCCACCCGGACGGTTCAGGCGGTGATCTCGGTGAAAGAACCTTACCGCAACGCCAATCCGCCTGCCCGCCCGCCGCTGGTGCGAAACATGTTCGTGCAGGCCAGGATTGCCGCCCCTACTCCCAAGCCGGTTATCGTGATCCCGGCCAGCGCCGTTCATCAGGGCGTGGTCTACCTCGCCGATGAAGACAATCATCTGCAGCGCAGGGAGGTCACCGTCGCCTGGCAGCAGAGGGATCTGGCCGTTATCAGTGAAGGCCTGAAACCGGGGGACCGGCTGGTTCTGGATGATCTGGTACCCGCCATCGATGGAACCCTGCTGGATCCCCAAGCGGTTGAGACTGACGGGAAAATCGGGCAACAACCTGCCTCGGGAGATCAACCATGATCCGGTGGTTCGCGGGCCATCCCACGGCGGGTAACCTGCTGCTGATTCTGATTCTGGCGGCGGGGCTGTTTGCCGCCCCCAATCTTACCCGGGAAACCTTTCCGGACTACCTGCCGCCGGAAGTCAGCATCACCATGGAATACCGGGGCGCCACGGCGGCCGATGTGGAAGAAGCCATTTGCCAGCGCCTGGGTGAAGCCCTGCAGCGGGTGGATTATATGCAGGAGATTACCTGCACTGCCCGGGACAACCAGGCGCTGACCATTGCCAGCATGGGACCCGGTGGCGACATGGGCCGGTTTCTGGACGATATTCGTACCGAAATCGAAGCCCTGACCGACCTGCCGGAAGAAGCCGAAGACCCGATTATCCGGGAGCTTTACCGAACGGACCTGGTGGCCGCCATCGCCGTCACCGGCCCCATGAGCTTCGCCCACCTGGAAAGCTACACCAAGCAGCTGGAAGACCGTCTGTTTGCCATCGACGGTGTTGCCGATGTGATACCGATAGGCCTGTCCCAGCGCCAGTGGCAGGTGGAGTTATCCCGGGATCGCTTACGCCAGTACGGCCTGGGCGTACAGGATATTGCCCGGACCATCGGCCAGCAGAACGTCGATATGCCCCTGGGCACACTGGAAACCGACAGCCGGGATATCCAGCTACGGTTTGTGGATGAAAGGCGGTCGCTGCAAACGCTGGCCAACCTGCCAGTGCTGGGTGGTCACGCCGGTGCCGTGCTCACCCTCGGCGATATCGCCACCCTGACGCAAACCCATGAACGTAAGGAGGAGCGCGCCGAGTTCAACGGCCAGCGGGCGATCATTCTGGAAATCCACAAAAACCGGCATGACGATGCCCTGCGGGTGATGGATTCGCTGCAGGCGTTTATTGCCGAAGAAACTGCCCGGCGGGATGGCACCGTCAATCTGGAGATTACCCAGGATATGACATCCATCGTCAGGGACCGCCTGCAGATGCTGGTCGGCAATGGCATTACCGGCCTGCTGCTGGTGGGGCTGGTGATGGCCCTGTTCTTCCGGCCCAGGTTGGCCTTTTGGGCACTGTTCGGCCTGCCGGCGGCCTTTGCCGGCGCCTTCGTGATGATGGCCCTGACCGGGCTGTCCCTGAACATGATCACCCTGGTGGCGTTACTGATGGCCATTGGCATTGTGATGGATGATTCGGTGGTAATCACCGAGAACATTGCCCGCCATGCCAACGAGGGCACGACTCCTCTGCAGGCCGCCACCGACGGCACACTGGAGATCCTCCCCGGTGTACTGTCCTCCTTCCTGACCACAGCATCGGTGTTTGTCCCTCTGGCGTTTCTGGCCGGTGAGCTGGGTTCGGTACTGGAAGTTTTGCCGGTGGTGCTGATTGCCGCCCTGGCCGCCTCGTTGATCGAAGCCTTCTGGATTCTGCCCCATCACCTGAAAAATGGTTTGGGCAAAAGCCGGGACAAACCCACTTCCCGCTTTCGCGCGCGGTTTGACCGGGGCTTTGAAGCAACCCGGGGGAAGGTGGGGCAACTGGCCGATACAGCCATCCGCTTTCGCTACGGGGTGCTGGCCGACATTACCGACGTGCGGCAGTGGGCTCAGGTTACTCGCATTGACGGCCTGCGCACTGTCACGGTGTCGGCCGATGTCAACGGCCGGAAGACCAACGCCGATGCCATCGTCACTGATCTTCAGAACCGTGTGTTCCAGGAGCTTCGCGAACGATGGCCGGAAATCATGCTACAGGTGGAGGGTCAGACCGCCCGCTCCCGGGAAACCGGCCAGTCCATCGCCCGGGGCCTGTTGATCGGCTTGCTGGGCATTTTCCTGATCCTGTCATTCCAGTTTCGCAGCTATCTGGAGCCGCTCATCGTGATGCTGTCGATTCCGGTGGCATTCATGGGCGCGGTCTGGGGGCACCTGATCATGGGCTACAACCTGTCCATGCCGTCGCTGATCGGCGCGGCGTCCCTGGCCGGTATTGTGGTCAACAACGCCATCCTGCTGGTGCAATTCATCAAGAGTTACCGGGAACAGGGCATGACCACCGCCGAAGCCGCTGGTGCCGCCAGCCGGAACCGGTTCCGGGCCATTCTGATCACCACCAGCACCACCGTAGCCGGCCTGCTGCCCTTGCTGGCCGAAACCAGCACTCAGGCCATGGCGGTGATTCCACTGGTGATCTCCGTAGTGTTTGGCCTGCTGGTATCGACTCTGGTCGTGTTGCTGGGTTTGCCGGCGCTTTATGTCATTCTGGAAGATCTGGGCTGGGCTACTTCATCCAGCTCCCGATAGCGTGGAGGATTCGACAGACAGCGGACAATTAACATATCTCAACAGGCCTACTGTCCAACAGTGATAGCCTGAGCAAGGCCCACCATTTATCGATAGAGGGAGCATCCTCATGACACAAACAAACAACTCGCTTCTGGGCATCCTCATCCTGAGCCTGACGGTGTCATTCGCCGCCACGGCTGCCGAACCGGTCACTCCCAAGCTCACCGACAAACTGGACCGCCTGTTGCGCGAAGAGATGCGATCCATTCAGGCGTCAATGGGACAGATACATTCTGCCATCGTTATGGGTCAGCATGACAAGGTTGCAAAACAAGCCCAGGATATTCACGACAGCTTCATACTGCAGCAATCACTCACTGAACAGGATCGTAAAGATCTGATGTCGGCCGTACCAAAAGGCTTTATCGAGCTGGATAAGGAGTTCCATCAGCTCTCGGCATCGCTGGCAGAGGCTGGCAGGAATAACGACACGGAGAAGCAACACAAGCTGTTCGACACAATGACAGGCAACTGCATCCAGTGCCACAGCACGTATGTGTCTGACCGCTTTCCGGGCGTCAAACCCGTTCGGGACTGATTGGTCGCAACCACCACACGGCGAATCGGAAAGCTCGATCAGGCCAGAGAGGACATGTTGTCCGGCGCATAGTTGAATGAACGAGGGGTCAGGTGAAGGCTTTCATCTGATGCCATGCTCATCACTGCCCGGTCTTCAGATAATCCGGGAGAACCGCTGGCTGGCCCCCTCCTTCCGATACAGATCAAAGATCTGGCAAATCGCCCGGATCAGCAGCCGACCGGCGGGCTGGACCTGAAGAACCTTACCGTCATCGGCAACCAGTTCATCCTGCACCATGGGCTTCAGACGGCTGAGCTCATCGGCAAAATAACGGTCCAGATCTTCGTTCCACACCTCCGCAAACTGCTGGCGATCCAGCCTGAACTGGCAGATGAGCTGCCCGATCACCCAGCGGCGGATGCGGTCGTCCCGGCTCAGATTCACCCCTTTGGTGATGGCCAGCTGGCCGGCATCAATGGCCGCTTCCCAGGCCGGCAGATCGTGGTTGTTCTGGAAGTAGGCGTCGTCGGTCTGGCCGATGGCGGATACACCGAGTGATACCAGGTCGCAATCCGAGTGGGTAGTGTAACCCTGGAAATT
>JAXHUV010000211.1:0-3972 GCA_034189445.1 Pseudomonadota bacterium | reverse complement strand
TGTGAGTGCGGCGCTTGCTTGAGTTTATGTTTGCTTAACGGCGGCGCTACGAAAACCTTTAGTTTTTTTGACTGACTTTACTGCCGGGTTTACGGCACAATTTTGCCATACCGGCAAGCTTCTGCCGAGCCTGTTTCACATGGGAATTTCAACATGACCGGGTGCAACAACGCTGGCCTTTATTGTCCGGGACGATCGCAGATTTTCTACAAGAACCTGTTCACCAACGCTCGCATTTGCCAAGGCCTTGCCCCGGGAACGTACTGAAAATCCGCCTGTTTTCGCGGTAATGATAACATGGTCGCCCCGTTCCACCGCATTCGGAGCGGAGAGCATGTCCGGGGTGATCAGCGAGCCGGCGTTGATCGCCCGCCGTACCTGCATGCCAATGGCCTGCTCGGTGGCGGTAATGACGCCGCGTCTGGAGGCATTGATTTCAACGGACTGGCGGCTCAGGAGGTCTCCGGTAATTCGTTCTCCCCGCGCGAGTGGTCGTGCCGCCACCAGGGCTGGCCCGTGGATAGAAACGGAAACAGTGACAAACATCCGCCAGGGCCGTGATCCCTCACAGGCCACCTGCAGCGAAGGGCTGGTGCTTTTCCAGGGATCACCGCTGAACTCGACACCTAGTGGCCTTTCGCACTCGGCAAGCGCAAGCCGGTTGTCGACCGAGCCTGGTTCGAAGGAGACAGTGTAGCCTTCTGCCGACTGTTCAGCCGCGAAATTGTCCAGAAATTCCAGGGTTGCGTTGCGAATCTGATCAGCTGTCGTCTCAGCCAGGAGTGGACTGCTCAGGCCAGACATTAGCAGTAATAAGGCGAAATTGGTGATGCGCATACGTATCAGTTTGTCCTATGCTGTCGACAATAAAGCAGGTAAGGCCCGAATCAGGTTAAGGATTCCGGGAAAGAGGCCGTTAAATTGGCTAATCCGCCACTGATGTGACGGTTTTTCGTCGATTACGCTATTGCATGCAGTAACCAGCAAAATATATGCCGTTGTAATTCCGGCAAGTCAGGAGAATCAAAATGGCAGGGGTGTTGGACAGTGTTAACCAGCGTACTCAGTTGGTTGGGAAGAACCGCCTGGAACTCCTTCTGTTCCGACTAAGAGGTCGCCAGATCTACGGCATTAATGTTTTCAAGGTGAAAGAAGTGCTTCAGTGTCCAAAGCTCTCGTCGCTGCCCAACAGTCGACCGGTGGTTCGTGGCATCGCCCATAGCCGGGGTGAGACAATACCGGTTATTGACCTGAGCATGGCAATTGGTTTGCCAGGTATAGCTCAGGAAGAACTGGCCGCCAGTTTTCTGATTATTACTGAGTATAACCGTAAAACACAGGGTTTCCTGGTTACCGGTGTTGAACGAATCATGAATATGAACTGGGAAGACATCCTTCCGCCGCCGAAAGGCGCAGGTAAGGACGTTTATCTCACCGCTGTGACGAAAATAGATGATAATCTTATAGAAATCATTGATGTGGAGAAGGTTCTTTCGGAAGTTTCTCCATTAGGAGAGGATGTCACAGAGGCGGTTCTGAGTAAGGGTGCGGGGCGTGCGCCCGGACACCTTCCTGTATTGGTGGTGGATGATTCGTCTGTAGCCCGGCGCCAGATACAGCGGTGTCTTACCGCGATAGGCATGGATGTTGTTCTGAAAAATGACGGTAAACAGGCACTTGAGTACCTGAAAGAAATAACCGCGGACGACTCCCGGGCCAAAGATCACTTCTCGCTGATCATTTCTGATGTCGAGATGCCGGAAATGGATGGTTACACCCTCGTCACCAAAGTAAAAGACGACCCGGCCCTGGCAGACATGTTTGTAATCCTCCACACCTCACTCAGTGGTGTGTTCAACCAGGCCATGGTGAAGAAGGTCGGAGCCGACGACTTCATGGCAAAGTTCAGTCCGGACGAACTGGCGGAGCGGGTGATGGAAATCATCGACCAGGGTTGATGGCGCCGCCTGAAGATTCACTTAGAACAGAGATCCGATGAAAGCGGAAATAACAGCACAGGAATATGCAGCCTTCAAGTCGTTCCTGCAGGATGCCTGTGGGATTCTGCTGGGCGAGAATAAACAGTACCTGGTGAAAAGCAGGTTACGCAGGATTCTGGAAGAGAACAGCCTGGATACCCTCGGTGAACTCCTTGAGCGTCTCAAACGCTCCGGACGGGGCGGCCTTAAGGAAGTTGTCATTGATGCGATGACCACCAATGAAACCCTGTGGTTCCGTGACAATCACCCGTTCCGGATTCTCCAGGAAAAACTGCTTCCCGAATTTGCAGAACGCAGTTCGGGGCAACCTCTTCGGATCTGGTCCGCCGCCTGCTCAACAGGCCAGGAACCATACTCCATTGCCATGATCGTGGAAGAGTTCCGGCGGGCCAGGCCTGGAAAACTCCGCGATGTAAAAATTACTGCCACGGATATTTCCAAAAGCGTCCTTGATCTGGCCCGCAAGGGCGAGTACGAAATGCTCGCGATTGGTCGTGGCTTGTCACCCGATCGGCAGAAACAATTCTTTACGCCTTCCCTGAACGGTGGCTGGCAGATCAAGCCGCAAATCAAAAGCATGGTGGAGTTCAAGGAACTGAACCTGCTCGAGCGTTACATGCTCGGCAAGTTCGATATCGTGATGTGCCGGAACGTCCTGATCTATTTTTCGGCAGATCTGAAAAAAGACATTCTTACCCGGATGCACGCCACCCTGAATCCGGGCGGCTACCTGGTTTTGGGTGCCTCCGAGTCTCTCAACGGTTTACCCCACCTCTACGAGATGGTTCAGTGCCACCCCGGTATCATCTACAGGAAAAAGTAACCCATGCCCCTGAATGTCTGGGTTCTGGTTGCTGCCCAGGCGCTGGCCATGTGCACAGCGCCTTTTATTGTTTTTATCGGCAGCATCCAGGGCCGAATGCTCGCCCCGGCGCCTGAATACGCAACGCTTCCCGTGGGTCTGGTGGTGGTTGGCACAGTGCTGGCCATAAAGCCGGCAACCTGGTTGATGGAACGCATCGGGCGCAAGCGTGTGCTGCTGCTGGGCGCGATCATGGGCATTGTGGCGGGCCTTCTGGGAGCGTTTGCATCCTGGTCCGGTCTGTTTTCATTGTTGTGTCTGGCGGCTGTCGTAGGTGGTACCGGCCTGGCGGTCGTTCACCAATACCGGTTTGCAGCCATGGAGTCCGTGGCACCGGGTATGGCAGGCTCTGCCGCCGCCCGCGTGCTGCTGGGTGGCCTGGTGGCGGCCTGGCTTGGGCCGGAAGTGGCGGGTTTGGGCAGCGGCGGCGCTGAGCAGTATCCGTTTCTGATCAGTTGGGTTGCGTTGGCGGTGGTGCAGGGCGCGGCCCTGTTGATTCTTGGTGCTGGTTACCGGGCAGGCGCTGAGCGGGTACAGGAATCACGGCCGGGCGGCGGACGCCCCATGCGGGAAATTCTTGCCAACCCATTGGTCTGGGCCGCCATCAGTGCGGCCGCTATTGGCTATGCGGTGATGAGTTTTATTATGACGGCAACGCCGTTGAGTATGACCGAGATGGCCGGACATGACCTCGACGATGCCAAGCGCGTGATCCAGCTCCACATCATGGCCATGTATCTACCTTCTCTGATCAGCGGCTGGCTGACCCGTGTCGTCGGTATACCGCTGATGATGGCAGCGGGACTACTGGCGTATCTGGGCTGCATTGCCCTTGCGGCCAGTGGCGTGAGTTTTCATCATTACCTTTCAGCGCTCCTGCTGCTTGGTATCGGCTGGAATTTCCTCTTTGTCGGCGGCACAACGCTGTTGCCCCGGGGCTATCGGGATGTGGAGCGTTTCCGTGTCCAGGGGCTGAACGACATGATGGTTTTTGGCTCCCAGGCCACCGCTGCGCTGTCGGCCGGCGCCATTCTGAGCTGGCTTGGTTGGGGCGGGCTGGTCATGGTTGCAGTGCCTTTCCTCATAATTCACGGGTTGTTGATGACGCTT
>JAXHUV010000210.1:0-3977 GCA_034189445.1 Pseudomonadota bacterium | reverse complement strand
TCAGCATATCCCGCACCTGCTGTTCCAGATAGGTCAGACGTGACATCAAACGGGAAGCACAACGCTGACGCATTTCCTCATCCAGGTCCTCCTGGCTCAGATGGCCACCATAGAGAATGGCCGCAGACAGGGGCGTGCGAATCTGGTGGGCAAGAGACGCAACCATCTTGCCCATGGCAGACAAACGCTGGGCGTGGGCCAACTGGGCCTGAAGATGCCTGGTTTCGGTGAGGTCGGTCAACAAAATCAACTGGCCGGGCTGGTTCTCCATGGTCCGGATCTCGATGCTGACCCTGCGACCATCTTTCAGGGACACTTCGTGGCCATCGTCCCGCCGGGGCGCGAAACAGCGATGGATGACATCAACCCAGCGGACGCCATCCAGGGGCTTCCCCAGAAGGGCAATGGCCGCCGGATTGGTCTGCGTCACCACGCCCTGGCTATCCAGAACCACCACGCCGGCAGGCAGTGCATTCAACAAAGTAGACAGGCGGTCCGCCAACTGCTCTTTCTCTTCAAGCTCTTGCTGACGCTGAAACGATTCCTGGTTGAGCTCGCCGGAAAGCTGGTTGACCCTTGATTCAAGGGTTCGGTAGGAGTCGGTAATCTGTCGCGACATCCGATTGAACAGTTCCAGGGCGGAATCCACCGCCTCGTCGCCCTGCTCCGGAAACAGGGCCGTAACCTTGTCGTTTACATCCGCCGCGGCGTTGGCTTTCGCGCCGCCCGCGCCGGACTGAAGAACAAACTGTGCCTGACTCATAACCTGACTCCCCGATCGGCCCGTCGGTTCGGACCCAATAGTTCGGATACTTCGTTTTCAGGCTATTAAGCCAGCACCGTGCCAACTTGATTTTTTCTTTATATTTCAGTGGGAAAGGTAATCCTGGAAAAGAGGTTCGCCAATTTTACGTCGATCAGAAACGAAAACGGCGCCTCAGGTTACGAACCTTTGACGCCGCTTCAGTAGTTCGGGAACCCGGACGATCCGGTTCAGGATTCCTCGGGCTCCTCTTCCCGCAGCCCGTACTTGCGAACCTTCTCCACCAGGGTGGTGCGACGGATCCGCAGCTTCTCGGCCGCTCTGGCCACCACGCCGCCGGCTTCGTCGAGCGCCTGCTGGATTAACTGCTTCTCAAGGTTGGAGAGGTAATCCTTCAGGTCGATGCCGTTTACCGGCAGCAATGCCGGTGCATCCAGCCCCACCAGCCCGGGGACACCGGAAGGCATCTCGACATCCTCGACCGGGCGGTTCTCGTCGTAGTCGTCAACGTAGCGGAACTTCTTGGGCAACTCCTGCACGCCAATCACGGCGTAAGGGTGCATGATCGACAGACGTTCAACCAGATTGGCCAGTTCACGCACGTTACCGGGCCAGTCATGGCGACACAGACTCAGGATCGCCGCCGAATTCATTCGCAGCGAACCCCGCTTTTCTTTTTCCATCCGGGAAATCAGCTCGTTGATCAGCAGGGGAATGTCTTCCACCCGTTCACGCAACGCCGGCATCTCGATGGGGAACACATTCAGGCGGTAGTAAAGATCCTCCCGGAAATCGCCGGACTCAATCATGTCTTCCAGATGCTTATGGGTGGCGGCGATGACCCGCACATCCGCCGACTGGGTGCGGTTGCTGCCCACCCGCTCGAAGGTACGCTCCTGCAGAACCCGAAGAATCTTCACCTGCATGTTGAGCGGCATGTCGCCGATCTCATCGAGAAACAGGGTGCCCCCCTCCGCCATCTCGAAGCGCCCGACCCGGGCTGTGATGGCGCCGGTAAAGGCGCCTTTTTCATGGCCGAACAATTCGCTTTCCAGCAGTTCAGCCGGAATGGCGCCACAGTTCACCGGCACAAACGGTTTGCCCCGCCGGGAAGAATGATAGTGCAGATTGCGGGCAACGACCTCCTTGCCGGTACCGGATTCGCCGGTGATCAGAACGCTGACGTCCTTGTCGGCCACCTGTTCCATTAACTGGCGTACCTGCTGCACCTTGCGGCTGGTTCCCACAAGGCTACGAAAGAGCTGAAGATCTCTCTGCTGCCCACGCTCCCGGGGGCGACTGAATTGATCCCGGTAGATCTGGGCACGGTAAAGCGAGTCAACAAACTTGGTGTAATTCAGCGGCCACTCCATGCGGGCAATAATCCGCGCGCCGGCATCATCGGACAGGCCCTTGAGTTCAGGATTCCCAACGACCAGGAACGGTACTCCCTGCACTGCACGGCAAACAGTCGTAACGGCCTCGGCGGCTCCGGAATCCTCGCCGTTCACCACCGCGACCGCGACATCTGAAAGGCTTTGCGCGTCGCCGCTGTTCAAAAGTGCCCTGGCTTGATCGCCGGCAAGGACCTGCTCCTCGCCAATGAACTCAAGAATGGTGACCATGTCCCGCAATCTTGAATCATCCTCGCTCAGCACCAGCACCTTGTTACGTTTAGACATTCAACCGAATCTCTTGAGGGATTTGTGCGGTATTTAAGACTGTAAGGACGGCAGAGTCAATTTTATGACACTAGCAGCCTGTCGGGCTTAAGCAATCGTCGCGAGCAAGGTGGGAAAACAGCGTAGTAGATTAGCCTTAAGTCCGACAGGCTGCTAGTTCGGTCGATTCGAAGAGACGTTCTGATAAGCCTTGGCCGCGCTCCGATTCCGGTTTACGCCTTTGAGGCCATCTTCCGCCTCCTTGCGGGCAGTGCGAGCGGATTCATCCGCTACGTCAATAAACTGCTGTAGCTCCCGCAGGCGGAGCCTTACTGGTTCCGGCCCAACCTCACCCGCTTCCAGGGCAGCCATCAGGGGCTCGACTGCCGGCTTCACCTGCTCGTTTAATCTGGCGATCGCTTCCCAGTCTTTGTCTGTGAGGGCGCGACCAAGATCGACCATCAGCTGATCGATGTGGTCAAAGTGGGCTTGTGGGTCTGCCATGTCGGTCTCCCTGGAAAGTGGGTTATCTCCATGGTAGTCCAGAACACCGGCTACTGTAATAGCTGCTATAGCGGTTCTGCGTTTTATCTCGACACCCACACCCGAAGCAGTTGATAACGGGACAGTTAAAGAAATGTGTCACCGAAAATGGTATAATAGAAAGTTAATTTTCCAGGTTACACCCGCGCTGGGCGGATTGAAGGTATTCCATGACCTCGCAATGGCACTCACTGGTCTCGCAGAAACTCTTTCTCGCCCGCACTCTGCTTGCGCAACCGAACCGGCCGGTGGCCGAGGGTGAAGGCCAGCCAGCCAACGAAGCAGAGCAGGCCTTGCGCCGGGAAGCAGCTATTCAGGGGGCGATTGAGCTGCTCCTCAGGTCCCGGAAACTATTACTGGTGATGATTGCCAGGCTGTACCAGCGAAAATCAGAGGAACCTGAAACTCTGGATGAACTGGCCGCTCTGATCGGACCGGAACCGAACGAAACGGGCCGACTGAGAGAACTGCAACAGCGCCCGGAAAGCTGGTGGAATCATCTGGAACAATTGGAACGCTCGCAGAGCCGACCACCAGCGACCAGAAAAACCGTCAGCGGGGAGAATATTATTGCGGTATCCGCCGATTCCGGCCCGGATCGATCCGCGACGGCGTTACTGAAAACACTGAATGCCATCAAACATTTTACCGACGATCTGGAAGAGCGGCACAGTGAGTGGTAGGCCACTCCAACCGCCGGTTATTCCGATTTTATCAACTTGAAGGTTTACTGAATGTCACCATCGTTTTTTGAAATCGTGCAACTGACCAACGGCGATTACGCCCTGCGCCGCATTGATGATGACAGTGCGCCACTGCTAAAAATCTCTTTCTCGGAGGAAGCCCGGGAAATGATGGAAGACCGGGATATGTCGGTTGCCAAGGCAATGATTGCGGCCGGTATTGAGGCTGTCGGCAACGTTGTCCAGGATATCGACTGGGAAGATGACGAACTGGACGCCCCGAACGCCCAGCGCTCCTACACACTTCACTGAACGACTAACGCTGCC
>JAXHUV010000021.1:0-19262 GCA_034189445.1 Pseudomonadota bacterium | reverse complement strand
CGCCCGTGTACGCCACGACGTGGAACGCTGGCCGTCCGAGGCCCTGTTGCCGATCATGCAGTATTCCATGGAACAGAAACAGCTGCTGGAGCACCAGATCCGCCGCCTCCGCGACATGGTCCGCAAGGACAAGGACAGCCGGACCGAGCGCCAGCACCTGACCAACACCATTGCCGATCTGCGCAAACAGCTGGAACTGGCCGATGCCATGCAGCGCCAGATCCGCAAGCCGGCCCCTACCCTGCTCCAGCAGAAAGTGGTAAACATCTCCGGCGCTGTCTAGCAGCGCGGGAGCGACCATACAGGCGGTTGCAGCCATCAGGCCCTGGCTTTAAACTGTCGGGTTGGCGATGGCTTTGTCATTGCTTTTCCAGACACTTACGGATCGAACCAGGAACCACTCGCGCCGATGCCTGATAACCTGCCTGCGGATTCTGTCGGGATTGTCACCCCGCAGACCTATCATTTCGACGCTCCCATCGATCTGGCCTGTGGCCAGACCCTGGCAAACTATGACCTTGTGGTGGAAACCTACGGCACCCTGAATGCCGAGGCCAGTAACGCCGTTCTTATCTGCCACGCCCTGAGCGGGCACCACCATGCCGCCGGCTATCATTCCGCCGAAGACCGGAAGCCCGGCTGGTGGGACAGCTGCATCGGCCCCGGCAAGCCCATCGACACTGACCGCTTTTTTGTCGTCAGCCTGAACAATCTGGGCGGCTGCCACGGCAGTACCGGGCCAAGCAGCATCAACACTGAAACCGGAAAACCCTTCGGCCCGGAGTTTCCAGTGGTTACCGTGGCCGATTGGGTCAACAGTCAGGCACTGCTGGCGGACCGGCTCGGCATCCAATGCTGGGCGGCCGTTGTTGGCGGTTCCCTCGGCGGCATGCAGGCCCTGCAGTGGAGCCTGGACTATCCCGGCCGGCTGCGGCATGCCGTGGCGATTGCCTCCACGCCCCGGCTGACCGCACAGAATATTGCCTTCAATGAGGTGGCACGCCAGGCCATTACCTCCGACCGCGAGTTCCACGGAGGTCGCTATTACGACTTTGATACCCTCCCCCGGCGTGGTCTTATGCTGGCGCGAATGGTCGGGCACATCACCTACCTGTCCGATGCCTCCATGGGTGAGAAATTTGGCCGCGAACTTCGCGACCAGGCCTACAAGTTTGGTTATGACGCGGAATTCCAGGTTGAGAGCTACCTTCGTTATCAGGGCGAGCGCTTTTCAGAGTCATTCGACGCCAATACCTATCTGCTGATGACCCGCGCCCTGGACTACTTTGACCCGGCCTACGAGTTTGGTGGTGACCTTTCCAAAGCACTCGCGGCGGCCAGCTGCGAATACCTGGTGTTGTCGTTCAGCACAGACTGGCGCTTCGCACCCGCCCGCTCGGAGGAAATGGTCAACGCCATGATTGCCGCGCGCCGGAAGGTCAGCTATGCCGAGGTGGATGCTCCCTGGGGTCACGACGCCTTTCTGATTCCGACCCCGAGATACACCGACATTTTCAACGCCTACATGGACCGAGTGGCACGGGAGGTGGGCGCATGAGAGCGGATCTCGAAATCATCCAGCAGTGGGTTCAGCCCGGCCACCATGTTCTGGATCTCGGCTGCGGCGATGGCACCCTCCTCGATTTCCTCCAGCGGGAGCGGGGCGCCAGCGGCTTCGGCCTGGAAATCAACCCGGACCATATCACCACCTGCATGGGCCGTGGAGTGGGGGTTATCGAACAGAACCTGGACACTCAGGGGCTGGGCAACTTTGATGATGGCAGTTTCGATATGGTTCTGATGACCCAGGCGCTGCAAGCGGTCCGACGACCAGACAGAGTGTTGGATGAGATGCTGCGGGTTGGCAGTGAAGGCATTGTTACTTTCCCAAACTTTGCCCACTGGCGACTACGCTGGGGACTGACTTTGAGCGGACGTATGCCCGAATCCGAGGCGCTGCCGTATAAATGGTATAATACGCCTAATATACGGCTGTGCACCTTCAAGGATTTTGAAGCCCTGTGCCGTCAGAAAGGCATCAGAATCAAAAGCCGTCGGGTGGTCGACGGCCAGCATCGGAACAGCTGGCTGGCGCGCCTCTGGCCGAATTTGTTGGGTGAAATCGCCATTTACCGAATCACACGGGAGACCTGGCAATGAGTGCAAAAACCTTTTCCATATTCCGGAATCTTCTGGCTATCACGCTAATCGGACTGTTCAGCCTGCAGGCCCAGGCCGGCTCGCAGGATTTCGGCGATTACCAGGTGCTCTGGAGTGTGCTGCCCAGTACCTTCCTGGCCCCTGAAGTTGCCAAAGCCAACGATCTTCAACGGAGCCAGGGCATAGGTATCGTCAATATTGCCATCATGAAGGAAAACGAAGACGGCACCATGTCTCCGGTCAGCGGCCAGGTGGAAGGCAAGGTCTCCAACGATGTCCAGCAGGTGCGCTTTCTGCCGTTCCGCCGCATCCAGGAAGGTGACTCCGTGTACTTTATCGCCGAATACCAGTATTCCTCCGGTGAACTGATGACGTTCAACATCACCGCACGCCCTACCGGACACCAGCAAGACCTGGCGGTACGGTTTGCTCACACTCTGTTCAACGAATAAACCCATATGGCCAACCGACTTGTCATCGCCAGTAACAACCAAGGCAAAATCGCCGAACTGACCGAACTGTTGTCGCCCCTGGGCCTGACCCCGGTTGCTCAGGGCGACCTGGGCGTCGGTGAAGCCGAGGAGCCAGCGGTGACCTTTGTTGAGAACGCGATTCTCAAGGCCCGGCACGCCGCCCGGGAAACCGGGCTTCCGGCCCTGGCAGACGACAGCGGCCTGGCGGTGGATGCCCTGGATGGCCGCCCCGGCGTCCGTTCCGCCCGCTTTGCCGGCGAGGAAGCGACCGACCAGGACAACGTGAACGCCCTGCTGGACGCCATGGCCGACGTTCCCGACGGGCAACGGGGAGCGCAGTTTCACTGTGTGCTGGTCTACCTGCGTCACGCCGACGACCCGACCCCCATCATCTGCCATGGCCACTGGCCGGGCTCGATCCTCAGATCACCCGAGGGCAATGGTGGATTCGGCTATGACCCGGTATTCCTGGCACCTGAGCATGGCTGCAGCGCCGCTGAACTGTCCCGCTCCGAAAAAAGCAGCATCAGCCACCGCGGACGGGCCCTGAACATCCTGATGGAACAACTGAAGGACGGGGCCTGAGCCAGTTGAACGACGCTGAGGCAAGGAAAGACCAGCAGCCAATGGCGGTTCGGCCGCCGCTGAGCCTGTATATCCACGTGCCCTGGTGTGTGCGCAAATGCCCCTACTGTGACTTCAACTCCCATGCTTTCACCGGGACCATTCCCGAGTCCGCCTATCTGGCGGCGCTGCTCGAAGATCTCGACCAGGACCTGGCCTTTGCCACGGACCGACCTATCGAAACCCTGTTCATCGGAGGCGGCACCCCGTCCCTGATGAGCGGTGAATTCTATCACCGCCTGTTCCGGGAATTACGGGCAAGGCTCACCTTTGCGCCGGATGGGGAGATCACCCTGGAAGCCAACCCGGGAACGCTTGAAGCAGGCCGGTTCGAAGCTTTCCGGAACGCCGGCATCAACCGCTTGTCCATCGGTGTGCAGAGCTTCAACCCCGAGCACCTGACAGCCCTGGGCCGAATTCACGATGCCGGTGCCGCCCACAGGGCCATCCTGGCCGCCCGCCGGGCCGGCTTCGACAATTTCAATATCGACCTGATGCACGGCCTGCCGGGCCAGACCCCGGAGCAGGCCCTTGAGGACATCCAGGCTGCCCTGGACCACGAACCGCCCCACTTATCCTGGTATCAACTGACCCTGGAGCCCAATACCGAGTTTTACAGCCGGCCGCCAGACCTGCCAGACGACGATCATCTCTGGGACATCTATTGCCGGGGATCTGAGCTGCTGCACAAGCGAGGCTACCAGGATTACGAAGTCTCGGCCTGGAGCCTTGACGGAAAGACCTCTCGTCATAACCTTAACTACTGGGCTTTCGGGGACTATCTGGCCCTGGGAGCCGGCGCCCACGGCAAGATCAGTCTGGCCGACGGCAGTATCCGGCGATACTGGAAGACCCGCCAGCCTGAAGCCTACCTGAACCGGATCGGCAGCCGTACCGCCGGTACGGATGTCATAGCCACGGAAGACCTGCCTCTGGAATTCATGATGAATGCCCTGAGGCTGAAAGAAGGGGTGGATGAAAGCCTTTTTTCCGAGCGAACGGGGTTACCCCTGACCACAGTTAAAGTAGAACTTGAAACACTGCGAAATGAAAAACTGCTGGCACACGAGCGGCTCCGGGCAACCGACCTGGGCCAGAGATACCTGAACAGCCTGTTGGAGCGTTTTCTGTAAACGGCGCCCCACAGGAAGATCACTAAAGCCTGCTCGTCGGCTCTCAGTTGGTCCGGTAAAACAACAGATCCCGGACGCCGTGGCCCAGGGTTTCGCCCCGCTTTTCAAACTTGGTAATGGGACGATCTTCCGGGCGCGGTGAATAGCCCCCGGACTCCTGGGCGTTGGCAAAGCCCTCGGACTCGCCCATCACCTCAAGCATCTGCTCGGCGTAATTCTCCCAGTCGGTTGCCAGGTGCAGGATGCCGCCCACCCTCAGCTTGTGACGCACCCGCTGGATAAACTCGTGCTGGATCAGCCGGCGCTTGTGATGCTTTTTCTTGGGCCAGGGATCCGGGAAAAACACCATCACCCGGTCCAGACAGGCCTCCGGCAGGCAAAGATCAATCACATCGTTGGCATCAATGCTGTAAATGCGGACGTTTTCCAGCCCACGATCTTCAATCTCCTTGAGCAGTGCGCCAACACCTGGCTGATGAACCTCAACACCAATAAAATCCTGCTCGGGCGCCGCTTCGGCCATCTCGGCCAGGGACCGGCCCATGCCAAAACCAATTTCCAGGTTAAGCATGTTGTCCCGGCCAAAGACCTGGCGTGGATCAATCATTCCGTCCTCACGGGTCAGGCCGTACTTTGGCCAGCTCCGCTCGAACGCTTTCTTCTGGCCTTCGGTCATCCGGCCCTGGCGCAGAACGAAGCTGCGCACACCACGGCGGGTGGTTACCGGCGATTCGGCGGCCGTATCCCGGGAATCTTGCGGCTCTTCATAGTCTGTCATCTGAAATCCTTAACCGCGGGCAGCGGGTCATGTTTATCGGGATTTGCCCACAGTTTACCAGAGTGTTGTCGCTCAGGCGGAGACCACCGAGTTGCGCCCCTGTTGCCGGTCCAGCTGCCGGTAACCCAAAGCTTCAACCAGATGGCTCTGGCCAAGCTCTTCGCAGCCTTCCAGATCCGCAAGCGTTCGGGCCACTCGCAATATGCGATGCAATGCACGGGCCGAAAGCCCCAGCTTTTCCATGGCACCGGTGAGCAGTTGCTCACCCTGGCGATCCAGCCGGCAGGCGGCCTGCAATTCACGCCCGGACAAGGCGGCATTCAGGCAACCCCGCTCTGACTGCCGGGCTCTGGCCACCAGAACCCGCTCCCGGACGCTGGCGCTGGCCTCGCCATCCCCGCCCTGCCGCATCAGTATGTCGCCGCCCTGAACCGGCACTTCCACGTGCAGATCAAACCGGTCCAGAAGGGGGCCGGAAATTTTCGATCGGTAACGGGTAATCTGTTGCGGCGTACACTGACACTCGATGGTGGGATGACCGCTATAACCACAGGGGCACGGGTTCATTGCGCCCACCACCTGAAATCGTGCCGGGAAATTAACCTGACGCGCCGCCCGGCTGATCGAGATCTCGCCGGTTTCCATCGGCTCCCGCAACACCTCCAGCACCCGGCGCTCGAACTCTGGCAATTCATCCAGAAACAGTACGCCCCGGTGGGCCAGGGAGATCTCCCCGGGCCTCGGGCTGCTACCGCCGCCGACCAGAGCAACCGCCGACGCGGTATGGTGGGGGGCCCGAAAAGGCGGTGCACGCCACCCCCCTGCCCGAACCGGAAGCCCGGCCACCGAATGCACACTGGCCACTTCCATGGCGGCAGCATCAGCCAGCCCCGGGAGAATACCGGGCAAGCGACTGGCAAGCATGCTCTTGCCGGTTCCCGGAGGGCCGAAAAACAGCAGATTGTGGCTACCCGCCGCAGCCACCTCCAGCGCCCTGCGGGGAACCCGCTGGCCGCGGACATCCGACAGATCCGGCACTGCACTGTTGCTGGCCGGCGACTGCTCCAGCGAGGACCTGGGCACTGGCACCAGGCGGGCGCGGCCACTCAGATGTTCACATACCGACAGCAGGTGGCCGGCGGCCAGAACGTCACCCTGGCTGGCCAGGGCCGCCTCCTCGGCATTCGCATTCGGAACCAGCAGGCTTCGCTGATCCTGCCGGGCGGCCAGCACGGCTGGTAGCACACCTTTCAGCGGCCGCAATGCGCCATCAAGAGACAACTCACCGAGAAATTCGCAATCGGAAAGACTGTCCACCGGAATCTGGCCCGAGGCCGCCAGAATACCCAGGGCAATGGGCAAATCGAACCGGCCACCCTCTTTGGGCAAATCAGCCGGCGCGAGATTGATGGTAATTCTTCGGGCGGGAAACTCGAAACCGGCGTTCATAAGCGCGCTTCGAACACGCTCCTTGCTTTCTCTTACACCGGTTTCCGGCAAACCCACGATCGAGAGCGCGGGCAGGCCGCCCGAGAGGTGAACTTCGACAGTAACAGCGGGCGCGGACACGCCAACCGTGGCGCGGGAGTGTACGATAGCAAGCATGACAACCTTCCATGGTAGTAACCGGAAATGCCGGTCCGGAGTTTATTGTTTCTGTGAGGAATTTTCCAGTTCGGACACCCGCTTCTCGAGCGCCTCCAGCTTTTCACGGGTCTTCAGCAAGACCGCCTGCTGGGCGTCGAATTCTTCCCGGGTTACCAGCTCCAGGCGGGACATGACGGCCAGCACCGTGGCCCGGGCCTGGGTTTCAAAATCTTCCCGTGCAGCGCGGGCCATGTCGGGTACCAACTGGCCAAACTGACCCTGCAACTGAGCAAGAATATCCTGTGGACCTTTCACGCATCACCTCACAACTTCCTGAAATATCCGGCTTCGACTAAAAGACAGGGCCTGTTGCCGGTTTGCGGGAGTGTATCACACCGCAGCCCCTGCCATACTGTGGGTGGTCGACCTTATAATAACGGTCGAACGGTCAGAGAGCCCGCTCCAATTTGGCTCACTGGCCGGCTAAACGCTCCATATTGGTGCGCAACTTTGCGCCATTCTGGCACGCTGAGATCATAGGCTATTGTTTAGCCTTATTTTTTTGCGTTGGCATACCCGATGCTATAGCTCTCGTACGCAATCCGCACAATTGGTGTGCGAGGTGGCCAGCATCCCGAACTCAACAATCGGCCGACGGGCCCTCACTGTTGGGACGGCTTTACCAAGGAGAAAGCAATGAAACTTGTGACAGCGATCATCAAGCCTTTCAAATTGGATGATGTCCGTGAGGCACTATCCGAGATTGGCGTACAAGGCGTAACCGTCACCGAAGTCAAAGGCTTCGGTCGGCAAAAAGGCCACACAGAACTCTATCGTGGCGCGGAATATGTGGTGGATTTCCTGCCCAAGGTGAAAGTGGAAGTTGCCATTGGCGACAACCTGCTGGACCAGGTCATCGAATCCATCACCAAGGCAGCCAACACCGGCAAGATCGGTGACGGCAAGATCTTCGTGACTGAACTGGAGCAGGCCATCCGGATCCGGACTGGCGAAACCGGCGAAGAAGCGGTCTGAACCAGCTCTGATTTTTCGAACAGCCAACGCAAAAAAATTTATAACCTGAAAAGCCTCGTGCGGAGGGCTTCATATGGAAAGCAATCTAAATCACATTTTTGAACTCCAGTATGCGCTGGATACCTTTTACTTCCTGATCTGTGGTGCTCTGGTCATGTGGATGGCCGCTGGCTTTGCCATGCTGGAAGCCGGCCTGGTGCGTGCCAAGAACACCACCGAAATCCTGACCAAGAACATCGCCCTGTATGCGGTTGCCTGTACCATGTACCTGATCGTCGGCTACGACATCATGTACGGCGGCGGCATCTTCCTGAGCGGCATTACCACTGTTGCCGAAATGGACGACGCAACGGTTGCTGGCGTCATTGCTGCCTCCACCGAAGCCGGTTTTGGCGACATGGGCGAATACAGCGACGCTTCTGACTTCTTTTTCCAGGTTGTCTTCGTTGCAACCGCCATGTCCATCGTTTCCGGTGCCGTGGCTGAGCGTATGAAGCTCTGGACCTTCCTGGCATTTGCCGTTGTTATGTGTGGTTTCATCTACCCGATGGAGGGTTCCTGGACCTGGAACGGCGACGCGGTATTTGGCATGTATGAGCTGAGCTACAGTGACTACGCCGGTTCCGGCATTGTTCACATGGCCGGTGCTGCAGCAGCCCTGGCGGGCGTCATTCTCCTCGGTGCCCGTAAAGGCAAGTACGGCTCCAAAGGTGAAATCCGCGCCTTTCCGGGTGCCAACCTGCCTCTGGCAACACTTGGCACCTTCATCCTGTGGATGGGCTGGTTCGGCTTCAACGGCGGCTCCACCCTGAAGCTGGGCGGCATCGGTGTCGCCAACGAAGTTGCCAACGTCTTCCTGAACACCAACGCAGCGGCGGCCGGTGGCCTGATTGCCGCCCTGATCGTGGCGCGTCTGATGTTTGGCAAAGCCGACCTGACCATGACCCTGAACGGCGCCCTGGCTGGCCTGGTTGCCATTACCGCCGAGCCTGCAACCCCATCCCCCCTGCTGGCAACCGTTATCGGCGCCATTGGTGGTACTCTGGTGGTCTTCTCCATCGTAACCATGGACAAGCTGCGTATTGACGATCCGGTAGGTGCCATCTCCGTGCATGGTGTGGTTGGTATCTGGGGCATCTTCGCGGTACTGCTTTCCAACTCCGACGCGACGTTCATGGGTCAGTTGGTCGGCATGCTGACCATCTTCATCTGGGTGTTCGTCGCCAGCCTGATCGTCTGGGGGATCCTCAAAGCCGCCATGGGCATCAGGGTTTCGGAAGAAGACGAGTACGAAGGTGTGGATCTGTCCGAGTGTGGCATGGAAGCCTATCCGGAGTTCGTCAGCGGCCAGCAGTAGGCGCTGACACCAGGAACGAAACCAGGAACGAAAAAAGGGGGGCGCCCCGGTTGGCGCCCCCCTTTTTTTGTCGGCCGGTTTTCCTTTAGCCCTCTTCCGGCCGAACCTCATCCTCCAATGCGTCCACCATGAACTGCGGCATCGCCAACGCACCACGATGCACTCCGGCATTGTAGTAGCGGGTTACGAAAGGTCGATTGTTGGCATCTTCCTCGCGGAAGTATTTGATCGGGTTCTCCTTGCTGGCCATGGTGCAACTCCACCAGCCCGTAGGATAGACCGGTTGCGGGAATGGCAACGTCTGAACGTGCTCGAATCCGGCCTTGCGCATATCCTCGTGAATACCCTTGATAATGCTGTGAGTATGCAGCAGCGGCGATTCACTCTGCTGGACAATAATGCCGCCCTCCCGCAGCGCCAGCATGGCATCCCGATAGAAATCCAGGGCAAACAGGCCCTCGGCCGGGCCGACCGGGTCGGTGCTGTCGATGATAATGAGGTCGACGCTGCTCGGCTCGATATCCCGCATCCACTGAATACCATCGCCGAAGAAAAAGTTGGCGCGGGGGTCATTGTTGGCCTCGCACAGTTCCGGGAAATATTTCTCCGACATGCGGGTTACCCGTTCGTCGATTTCCACCTGCCAGGCTTCCTCAACGCCCGGGTGTTTGAGCACCTCTTTCAGGGTGCCACAGTCTCCGCCACCGACAATCACCACCTTTTTGGGGTTCCGGTGGGTAAACAGCGCCGGGTGGGTCATCATCTCGTGGTACAGGAAGTTATCGCGGGTGGTCAGCATCACGCAGCCATCCAGAACCATCAGGTTGCCGAAGGTCTCGGTCTGGTAGATTTCCAGTTTCTGGAACTGTGTCTGCTCCTCATGGAGTTTCTTTTTTACCTGCAGGGAGAACGCGGTTCCCTGATCCTGGAATACCTCGGTAAACCAGCCGTCATTGAGTGCTGTCATGTCTTGCCTCCCGCTGTGGGCCACGTGTTGAATTAAAAGTGCGTATTCTATCAGCCTGTCGGACTTAAGCGATCGTCACGCGCTAAAGCGATAATCCCGCTAAGCAGCCGGTATTTTCCGTAACCGCTGCTTTTAGCCCGGGGTGGGAATCCATACAATGGCGGCCAGTGTTTCCTGACAGGATAGCAAGCATGAGCGAAACCAGCGCCACCCCGGCCCACAAGGTCTACAACATTGCCCACTGGAGCGATGGCTATATTGGCGTCAACGCTGAGGGAGAGGTGATGATCCGTCCGGATCGCGGCCACAGTCCGGCACGAATCAACCTGCCGGAACTGACCCGAACCCTGACCGGGTCCGGAATTCAACTGCCGGTACTGGTGCGCTTCGTTGATATCCTGCACGACCGTGTCAACAAACTGTGCAACGCCTTCAACCAGGTAGCCGGGGAGCACGCTTACCAGGGCCGCTACACCGCGGTCTACCCGATCAAGGTCAATCAGCAGCGCCGTGTGGTCGAGGAACTACTGGCCGCCGAACCGGCTGCGTCGAAAGGCCAGATCGGCCTTGAAGCGGGCAGCAAGCCGGAACTGATGGCAGTGCTGGCGATGTCGCAGCAACCGGGATCGGTGATTGTCTGTAACGGCTATAAAGACCGGGAATACATCCGGCTGGCCCTGATTGGCCAGACCCTGGGCCACCGGGTGTTCATCGTGGTTGAGAAAAAGTCGGAACTGCCGCTTATCCTGGAGGAGTCGAAAAGCCTGGGGGTGTCGCCACTGATCGGGGTGCGGGCGCGCCTGGCAACCATCGGCAAGGGCAACTGGCAGAACACCGGCGGTGAAAAATCCAAATTCGGCCTGTCCGCCAGCCAGGTACTGGATGTGGTCAACACCCTACGCGAGGCGGGGGCTCTGAATACCCTGCAACTGCTGCATTTCCACCTTGGCTCCCAGATCGCCAATATCCGTGACATCCAGACCGGACTCAGGGAATGCGCCCGCTTTTACAGCGAGTTGCGGCAAATGGGCGCCCCCATCGGCACGGTCGATATCGGTGGTGGTCTGGGCGTGGACTACGAGGGCACCCGCTCCCGCAGCAGCTGTTCCATGAACTACAGCGTGAATGAATATGCCTACAACGTAGTGCATGTGCTACAGGCGGAGTGCGATCGCCACGGCATCCCCCACCCGGACCTGATCAGCGAATCCGGCCGCGCCCTGACCGCCCACCACTCGGTGCTGGTGACCAACGTAATCGACCGCGAAGCACCGGAAAACCGGGCACCGGAACAGCCGGACGATACTGCGCCGGCCCCGCTGCACGATCTCTGGCGCGACCTTGGAAGCCTGCTGGACACCAACACGCCGCGCGCGCTGGCCGAGATCTACCACGACCTGCTGCATGCCATGGCCGATGTTCACGCCCAGTTTGCCCACGGCGTGCTGTCCCTGCGGGAAAGGGCGGACGCCGAAATCCTGTACACCCGCTGCTGCCGACTGCTTCGGGATCAGCTGGACAGCAGCAACCGGGGCCACCGGGAAATCATCGACGAGCTTAATGAAAAACTGGCCGAGAAGCTGTTCGTGAATTTCTCCCTGTTCCAGTCACTGCCGGATGTCTGGGGCATCGACCAGATCTTCCCTGTGATGCCGATAAATGGCCTGAACCGGCCACTGAACCGACGCGCGGTCATCCAGGACATCACCTGCGATTCCGACGGGCGAATCGACCGTTACGTGGATGGCCAGGGCATCGAGACCACCCTGCCCCTGCCTGAGGAAAAGACCGGTGAGCCTCTGCTTATGGGCTTTTTCATGACCGGCGCCTATCAGGAGATTCTGGGCGACATGCACAACCTGTTCGGTGATACCCACTCGGTGGATGTGCGGCTTGATGACCGGGGCGGCTATGACATCAGTGACCTTATCACCGGTGATACCGTGGCCAAGGTGTTGCGCTATGTGAACTTTGAACCGGATGCCCTGATGGCTGCCTATCGCCGCAAGTTCGCCGCCTCCACCCTGGCACCGGACACCCAGTCAGCGCTGCTGGCGGAGCTGGCCGCCGGACTGGATGGCTACACCTACCTGGAAGAATAGCCCCAATCAGAGTTTCTGGTGGGCCGGGCGCCAGAATTTCACCACTGCTGGCTGATCCACCGCACAAACCCGACCGTAAATTCACGGACTGACAAACCCGGAACGAGGTCATAGAATGACGGCCAGAACAAGCTCAAATAATGCGACTGTCCAGAAGCCAGGCGGAGGAACCGGCCACTGGGTTACGATTGCGCGCTTTGATTTTGTCCGACTTTCGAACGGACCAACACGGGGACACCATGAACGCCGACGATTACGCTTTCCGCTTTGGCGGCATCGAACGACTCTACGGGCGCCGGGCCCTGGCAGCCTTTCGTCACGCCAATATTGCCGTGGTCGGGCTTGGCGGGGTCGGTTCCTGGGCGGCTGAAGCACTGGCCAGAAGCGGCGTTGGCACCCTTACCCTGATCGACATGGACGATGTCTGCGTGTCCAACACCAACCGCCAGCTCCATGCCCTTGAAGGCCAGTACGGGCGCACCAAAACCGACGCCATGGCAGACCGGTTGCGGGCGATCAACCCGGAAGCAGACATTCGGGTGCATTTCGGCTTCCTGACCACGAAGAACGTCAGCGAACTGATTACCGAGGACATGACCGGGATTATCGACGCCATCGACAGCGTCAAGGCCAAGGCCGCACTGATTGCCCATTGCCAGCGCCGGAAAATTCCGCTGGTCTGCGCCGGCGGCGCGGGCGGACAGATCGACCCCACCCGGATTCAGGTGGCCGACCTCAGCAAAACCACCCAGGACCCACTGTTGGCCAAGGTACGCCACCTTCTGCGCCGGGAATACGGCTTTTCCCGGAACCCGAAGCGTCGCTTTGGTATTGAGGCCGTATACTCCCTCGAGCAGCTGACGTATCCTGCCGGAGACGGGGAAGTCTGCCTGCGGAAACCGGCCACCGACGGCCCGGTGCGACTGGATTGCGCCTCCGGCTTTGGCGCCGCCAGCCCGGTGACCGCCAGCTTTGGTCTTGTTGCCGCCTCCCGACTTCTGAACCGGATCGCCCGGTGCGCCAGCCAATAGATCAACGGACCTGAAACCATTATGCCTGTCAGCACTGTCCTGATTCTTGCCAGCATTGGCATTCTTTCACTGTTCTGCCAGTGGCTTGCCTGGCGTGTGCGCATGCCCGCGATTCTGTTTCTGCTGGCAGGTGGTATTGTAGCCGGGCCTGTGCTGGGCTTCCTGGCTCCGGAAGCGGTATTTGGTGACCTGCTGTTCCCGGTCATCTCACTGGCCGTTGCCATCATCCTGTTTGAAGGCAGCCTGACCCTGCGTTACGAGGAAATACGCGGCCATAGCAAGATGGTCCGCAACCTGATTCCCGTGGGTTCCCTTGTTACCTGCATCACCGGCACCCTTGCAGCCCATTGGCTTCTGGATATCTCCTGGGCCGTGGCCCTGCTGTTCGGCGCTATTTCCATTGTCACCGGCCCGACAGTGATCGCGCCGCTGCTGCGTTCCGTGCGTCCGGATTCGAAACTGGCCAACATCCTGCGCTGGGAAGGCATCATCATTGACCCGGTCGGGGCATTGCTGGCGGTTCTGGTGTTCGAGGGCATTGTCTCATGGGGCCAGAGCAACGTATTCGGCCACTCGTTATATATCTTCGGCAAGACTCTTACGGTGGGTTTCCTGATCGGTGCCATTGCCGGATATCTCAATGGCATCGTGTTGCGCAAGCACTGGATTCCCCAATACCTGCACAACGCCGGTACTCTCACCTTCATGCTCGGCGCGTACGCCATTTCCAATGAACTGGCCCATGAGTCCGGCCTGCTGACCGTGACCGTGATGGGCATCTGGATGGCCAACATGAAGCGGGTGCCCATCGAGAGCATCCTGGAGTTCAAGGAGTCCCTGAGTGTTCTGCTGATTTCCGCCCTGTTCATCATCCTGGCGGCCCGGGTTGAGTTTGCCGCGATTGCCCAGCTGGGCTGGGGCCTGGTGGCGGTGCTGGCCCTGCTGATGCTGGTAGCCCGTCCGCTGAGCATTTTCCTGTCCGCCATCGGCACCAGCCTGAACTGGCGGGAAAAGCTCTTTCTGAGTTGGGTTGCCCCCCGGGGTATCGTCGCTGCCGCGGTATCCGCGCTGTTCGCTTTCCAGCTGCAGGAGCGCGGTTATGACAGTGCCAGCGCCCTGGTGCCTCTGGTATTTATGCTGATCATCGTCACCGTCACCCTGCAAAGCCTCACCGCGCGACCGCTCGCCCGCCTTCTGAAGGTCGCGGAACCGGCGGAATACGGCTTCCTGATCCTGGGCGCCAACCCGGTGGCCCGGATGATCGGCAAGGCTCTTAGGAAGTATGAGGTGCCGGTGACCCTGGCCGATACCAACTGGGAAAATGTCCGCCAGGCACGCATGGACAACCTGCAGGTCTACTTCGGTAACCCGGTGTCGGAGCACGCGTCCACCCATCTCGATCTGACAGGCATCGGCAAGCTGCTGGTCATTTCCCCGTACAAGCACATGAATTCCCTGGCCACCTACCATTTTCTGGACTGGTTCGGAAATAACTGCGTGTTCAGCCTGGACGAAGGTGATCAGGATCAGAAGGCCAGGCACCAGACCGCGGAAAAAATCCAGCTCACCCGGGGCCTGTTCGACGGCGTCAGCTACGCCAAGCTGGCCAGCCTGGTGAGCCAGGGCTACACCGTGAAGACCACTCAGTTGAGCGAGGAATTCGGTTACCAGGAGTTCCTGAACAAATACCAGAATCAGGCCCTGGTGCTGTTCACGTTCGACAGCAAGGAACGCGTGGCTCCGGTTTGCAGTATGAAAGACCTGAAACCGGAAGACGACTGGATCCTGATCAGCCTGGTGCCGCCCCAGGCGCCAAAGGAGCGCAAGGAAAAAGACACTGGGAAAGAGGCAGGCAGCTGAGGGCGCCCCTGATTCAGCGACAATCCAGCACCAGCTTGCCGCGTACATGCCCGCCTTCAAGCAGTTCGTGGGCCTGCGCAACATCCGCCAGCGGAAAGGCTTTCTCGATGTGCACCTTGACGTCGCCGCCTTCAATCAGCTCGGCAATCTCATCCAGGTGAAATACGTCCGGACGCGCGGTCATGCCATGGGCGCGCAACCCCATTTCCTCGGCAACGCTTATGACTTCATCGGCGGTAACCGTGGGGATGGTTACCAGGACACCCTGCTTACCAAGGGTGTGCAGCGAGCGCTTGCCAGTATCGCCACCGACCAGATCCAGAACCACGTCCAGGCCATAACATTCTTCCCCGATATCCGTGGTGCGGTAGTCAATCACTTCATGAACCCCGAGCTCCGCCAGAAAATCCCGGTTACCGGCCGAAGCCGTGGCAATCACATGGGCGCCGCGCTCCAGGGCGAACTGAACCGCGAAATGCCCGACGCCACCGGCGCCGGCGTGGATCAGGATCTTCTGCCCGGACTCCAGTTTCGCCACTTCAAACAGCGCCTGCCAGGCGGTAAGCGCCGCTACAGGCAAGGCTCCCGCAGATACCAGGTCCAGTTCTTCCGGCACGATAGCCAGCTCATCAGCCGCCGCCAGAGCGTATTGCGCATAACCGCCACCGCCGGCCGGAAATCCGATCATGCCCATGACCCTGTCGCCGGGCGCCAGCGTGGTAACCTTGTCACCAACCTCAACAACTTCACCGGCAACATCGTAACCGGGCGTCCAGGGCAACGAATTCTCGATCTGCCGGGCCACGAACCCCAGCCCCTTACGGGTTTTCCAGTCAATGGGGTTGAGCCCGGCGCCGTGCACCCTGACCAGTACCTGATTGTCTCCGGGGACTGGCACGTCAACCTGGACCACCTGCAGGACATCACTTTCACCGAAGCGATCGTAGATCACCTGGCGCATCGTGGCTTCGGCATTGCGATCAACAGTATTTTCCATGGGGATCTCTCCGGACAACAGGTTAAACAGGATTGGCCTGGAACAAGATTAGCAGTCTTACGTCCGACAGGCTGCTGACTGAAGTAAAACACAAAAACCCGGGGAACCTACAGCCCCTTTCCTGCCGGATCATCCGAAAATTGCCGGACACGGGCGCTTTCATTCAGCGGCACTGAGGAAACGGCGGCACAGGGCGGCAAAGGAGTCGGCCTTTTCGGCATGCAGCCAGTGGCCGGTACCCTGAATAATACGCAACTGCGCGCGGGGAAACAGTCGCTGGATATCATCCTGGTGTTTCTCCTGGAGGTAGGCCGAATCCGCGCCCTTGAGGAACAGCACGGGCCCTTCAAACGGGCCATCGCCCTCAGGCGCCCTGGCCAGATTCTCATAGCAGGCATTGATAACCGGCAGGTTGAGCCGCCAGCGAAACAGTGGCCCGCCCTCCTGCTGATCGTCCCGGGGAATCCGCTCCAGGTTCTTCAGGAGAAACTGGCGCACACCCGGCTCTTCAACAAAATCGGCCATCAGCCTGTCTGCGTCCTGGCGGGAGCGGACACCGGTCAGATCGATGCCGGTCAGCCCCTCCAGAATGGCATCGTGCCGGGGTTTGTAGGTGGCCGGCGCAATGTCGGCCACGATCAGCCTGTCGACACGCTCAGGCGCCTGCAGGGCAACCTGCATGGCCACCTTGCCGCCCATGGAATGGCCCAGCAGGCTGGCTTTCTCCAGGCCCTGTTCATCCATGTAGGTAATGACATCCTGCGCCATGGCCGGATAATCCATGGTGTCGGTGTGGGGTGAGCTGCCATGGTTGCGCTGGTCCAGCGCGTGGATCTGCCACTGAGCTTCAAGACGACGGGCTATGCCGCCCAGATTGTCCAGGGATCCGAACAACCCATGCAACAGGATCAGAGGCGGGCCTTCGCCGGTAATGCGGTGGTTCAGCGTAACAGTCATGATCGTTCATTCTCCGGATTGGTCTGCGTTCTCAAAACAAGTAGATTACCATTACCTTGAGCGTCAAGGCGTGCTTAATACGCCAGGTGTTGTGCGCCTGACCAGTCTGGCGAATACATACCGGGGTCAGATAACCAGAGGCCGGGCACTGGCGACGGAGAGCGATGATGAACGACCTGTCTTTAATTGCGATTGCGGTTGGTGCCATTTACCTGGGCGCCTTCGCCTGTGTCTATCGCATTCTACTGACCTACCGTACCACCCAGGGTGCCATTGCCTGGATCATAGGCCTGATCGGGCTGCCTTATGTGGCGCTCCCCATGTTCGTCCTGTTCGGGCGTTATCGTTTCGGCGGCTACCTAAAGGCCCGTCGCCTGGGAGACGAATCCCTGACCAATCTGCTGAACCGGTTCGAACAGCAGACCACTTCCATCCCAGCCCCCACCAGTGACCGGTTTACCGATGAACTCCAGGTACTGTGCCGGCTGGGGCGCCAGCCGTTTACCGACGGCAACCGATGCACGCTGTTGCGGGACGGCGAGGCCACTTTCGAAGCCCTGTTTGAAGCCATGGAAGATGCCAGGCAGTATGTTCTGCTGGAATTCTACATCGTCCGTTCAGACCGGATTGGCCGCCGGATCAAGTCCATTCTTGAACGCAAACTGGCCCAGGGTGTGGAAGTCTGGTTCCTGTATGACGATATCGGCAGCGTCTGGCTGCCACGGAACTACCTGAGGCAGCTTGACGCAGCTGGCGCCCGGGTTGCCTCGTTCGGAGACGGCAATATCCGCAGGCATCGGTTCCAGATTAATTTCCGGAACCACCGGAAGCTGTTGGTCTGCGATGGCAAGGTCGGCTTTGTGGGCGGCATCAATCTGGGCGACGAATACCTGGGCACCGCCATGGATCAGGAGCCCTGGCGCGACACCCACTGCCGGATTGAAGGACCGGCAGTCACTGGTTTGCAGCTGGCCTGGCTGGAGGACTGGAGCTGGGCCAGTAACGATATTCCCAGCCTCGACTGGCAGCCGCCCGCCCAGCCACCGGGGAGCGACGAGGTGCTGATACTGCCTACGGGCCCAGCCGACACCTGGGAAACCTGCACCCTGTTCTTCCTGAACTGCATCAACAACGCCCGGGCCCGGCTTTGGATCGCCTCGCCCTACTTCGTGCCGGATTTCCAGATCATGAATGCGCTGCGGCTGGCGGGGCTTCGGGGGGTGGATGTGAAAATTCTGATCCCGGAAAAACCGGACAGACGGCTGTTTGGCCTGGCCGCCTATTCCTTTCTGGTCCAGGCCTGCAAGACCGGAATCGGTATCTATCGCTATCAGCCAGGCTTCATGCACCAGAAAGTGATTCTGGTGGATGACCGGTATGCGGCGGTGGGAACTGCCAATATGGACAACCGCTCGATGCGACTGAATTTCGAGATCACCGCCATTACCACGGCACCGCATTTCATCCGCAGCGTGGAATCCATGCTTGAACAGGATCTGGACAGTTGCCGCCTGATGACCGAGAAGGATTATGAGAACCGCTCGGCCCTGTTCCACCTGGCTTGCCGTGCCGTCCGGCTGCTGGCACCGCTGCTTTAGCATTCCGTGCCCCAACGGTCCCGGCCCATGATTGAGTCATTTCCGCTCAGAGGAATCATCGTCCGCCAGCGACAGGTGGGATACGTCGGGCACCATCGGCGGTGGCAGGTCACGTTCCACGCCCAGATCACTGCCGGCCGGAGCCAGGCTCCATTCGTCCAGATGCTGGAACATCGGTGGTGCCACTTGGGTCTGCTCCGCTAGCGTGACCCCGACCGGGTCCAGGCTCAGACTGGAGCCGGAGAGAATCGTGTCCACCTTGTCGCCCGCCACCGGCAGACGATCGCCAGGCTCGGTCTCGGGAACCCCACTCGGCTTCGCTTCCGCCGGCGGTGCAGCTGGCGCTGGCTGCTGGCGCGGCTGGTTTGCCTGGGCCGGGGGCCTGGGTTGTGGTGTCGCACCGGCAGCAGGCCGGGCCTCGCCCATGGGCTGCACATAGGCCACCATGCCGTGCTTTTTCAGCACCGCCCGGTACTTTTCAGCCTGAACCTCTTCCAGCTTGTTGCGAATAACCACCGGCTGGCCACTGAACATGCGGTCAACCTGCTCGAGAGAGGCCTTGAACAGCATACGGGCGTTGTTGCGCGCCGTTTTCAGATCCGT
>JAXHUV010000209.1:0-3993 GCA_034189445.1 Pseudomonadota bacterium | reverse complement strand
TACGACTTCCTCGATGTTTCCCATTTATGTCAATTCGATCCATGGTGATGGCCGTACCCAGACTAATCAGATCCACGCCCATAGGGTAGATTTCTCTTGCAGCTATTAATGCAAGCCAACGTCTCAGACACCTTTTCCCTGCGGGAAGGTACCCCCACCCCACCCTCTCGAGCCCTGACCCTATACTCCCATCAGGTCAGCACTGCCCAGAGGTCGTGTTCGTCGGCATGCTCAACCACCGCCCGGACAATCTGGCCCGGCTGCAGTTCCGTTTCACCGTTCAGGTACACCATGCCGTCGATTTCCGGGGCATCTGCTTTGGAACGACCGATAGCACCTTCCTCGTCCACTTCATCAATCAGTACATCCAGGGTCTGACCAATCTTTGCCTGCAGGCGTACTGCGGAGATTTCCGCCTGTCTGGCCATGAACCGGGCCAGGCGCTCCTCTTTGATTTCCTCCGGCACCGCGCCCTCCAGCTCGTTGGCTTTTGCACCTTGCACCGGGCTGTAGGTAAAGGCACCCACGCGGTCGAGCTGGGCTTCGTCCAACCAGTCCAGCAGGTACTGGAAATCTTCTTCGGTTTCGCCGGGGAAACCGACAATGAAGGTGGAGCGGATCGTCAGTTCGGGGCAGATTTCCCGCCACTTCCTGATCCGCTCGAGGGTCTTGCTGTCGTGGGCCGGGCGTTTCATGGCCCTGAGGACCTTCGGGCTGGCGTGCTGGAACGGGATGTCCAGGTACGGCAGGATTTTGCCTTCGGCCATCAGGGGAATGATGTCGTCGACATGGGGGTACGGGTAAACGTAATGCAGGCGTACCCAAACGCCCATTTCGCCGAGCGCTTCGCACAGCGACTGCATTTTGGTCTTAAGCGGTCGCCCTTGCCAGAAGCCGGTGCGGTATCTGGTGTCAACGCCGTAGGCCGAGGTGTCCTGGGAGATCACCAACAGCTCTTTTACACCAGCATCGACCAGGCGCTGGGCTTCGTCCATGACATCGCCGATGGGCCGGCTGACCAGATCGCCGCGCATGGAGGGGATGATGCAGAAGGTGCATCGATGGTTGCAGCCCTCGGAAATTTTCAGATAAGCGTAGTGCCTTGGGGTCAGTTTTATACCCTGGGGTGGAACCAGGTCGGAGAACGGATCGTGCGGTTTCTTCTGGGGAACGAACTGGTGAACCGCGCCGACCACTTCTTCATAGGCATGGGGGCCGGAAACCGCCAGAACGCCGGGATGCGTATCCCGGATCTTGTCGGCTTCAACACCCATGCAACCGGTGACGATGACCTTGCCGTTTTCGCTGATGGCCTCGCCGATGGCATCCAGGGACTCCTGTTTGGCGGCATCGATAAAGCCACAGGTGTTAACCACCACAATATCGGCATCGTCATAGCTGGGCACAACGTCGTAACCGTCCAGCCTGAGCTGGGTCAGGATACGTTCGGAGTCTACCAGTGCCTTGGGGCAGCCGAGGCTGATGAAACCGACTTTGCCGTTGCCGGATACCGCAGGGTTCTTGGTGGTGTCTGTCATAAAGTGCTTGGGATTCCCGGAGCTCGGCACGAACTCGCAAATGAATGAAGGCGGATATTTTACACCAGCTATGGGACCGCCTGCAGTAAAAGTCCGACCAGCAAAACCATCGGAATAATCTGACTGACATCAAAATTTGTGACGTCTTGTTCAGAAAGATTTAATAAATCTGCCACTATAGACGGCAGGCTTCTTGCTGATCACAAAGTAAGCAACTACACTTTCATGCGCTTATCATGAGTTTAAGTGTTTTTCTGGAAGGGATTTATGGGAAAGGCAGCCTCATTTGCAACCAGACACGCCAGAAGAGTCAACATGAAACCTGTCGCCGCCAAACTGAATTTGCGCAACCAACAGCGGGTGGACGTAGCCACCGAGATCACTATTGAAAAACCGGACGGCTGCTGCCTGACCTGTTCGGTTTCGAATCTGTCACGCACCGGGGTGATGATTTCCTGTAGCCAGGACATCGTAAAGCAGTTGATTCCCAAGCAGAAAGCACCCGCTCCGGGCAACTGGATCTCGGTAAAAACGCGTTTTTCGGTGCCGGTCGTTGCCACACAACCGGTTTCCATTATCGCTGATGGCAACATCGTCCATATGCGGCGTATCGCCCGGGACGAATTCCAGCTTGGCATCCAGTTCGCGGAGTTTGAGGACAACGGGTTCGATTACGTCGACCGCTACGTTTCCGAGTTACTCGCTGACTCGCGCAATCCGACCTGAACCGGCTGTTCCGTATCACCCGAGCCGCCGGTGACTGCTATATTGTTATAGCGCCAATGTCTAGTTGACTGCCTTCTTATGCCCTTGCCTGCTCTGGTATAGTGGCCCTATCAATTCGCATAGCCAAAACGGCCCGCACGGCGGCAACGGACTACCATGACCATATACAATCTTACGCACCTGAAACAGCTGGAAGCCGAAAGCATCCACATCATCCGGGAAGTGGCAGCCGAGTTCGACAATCCGGTCATGCTGTACTCCATCGGAAAGGATTCCGCGGTAATGCTCCATCTGGCTCTGAAGGCCTTCTACCCGGGCAAGCCTCCCTTCCCCCTGATGCACGTGGACACCACGTGGAAGTTCAAGGACATGATTGACTTCCGTGATCGGAAGGTGAAGGAATATGGCCTGGACCTGATCGTTCACAAGAACGAAGACGGCATCAAACAGGGTATCGGCCCCTTTACTCACGGCAGCGCCAAACACACTGACGTAATGAAAACCCAGGCCCTGAAGCAGGCCCTGGACAAATACAAATTTGATGCGGCATTTGGCGGCGCCCGCCGGGACGAGGAGAAATCCCGGGCCAAGGAGCGGGTCTATTCCTTCCGGGATGAGTATCACCGCTGGGATCCGAAGAACCAGCGCCCGGAGCTGTGGAATATCTACAATGGCAAGATCAACAAGGGCGAAAGCATCCGCGTGTTCCCGCTGTCCAACTGGACCGAGCTGGATATCTGGCAGTACATCTACCTCGAAAACATTGAGATCGTGCCCCTTTATTACGCCGCAGTGCGCCCGGTGGTTGAGCGCGATGGCACCCTGATCATGGTGGACGACGACCGCATGCCCCTGAAAGAAGGCGAGAAGCCGATGATGAAATCGGTACGCTTCCGCACCCTGGGCTGCTACCCCCTGACCGGTGCCATTGAATCCGAGGCGGACACCCTGCCGGAGATCATCCAGGAAATGCTGCTGGCCACCAGTTCCGAACGTCAGGGTCGCGTGATCGACCACGATTCAGCCGGCTCCATGGAACAGAAAAAGCGGGAAGGATACTTCTAAGATGTCACACCAGTCTGATCTGATTGCTGAAGATATTCAGGCCTACCTGAAACAACACGAAAACAAGGAACTCCTGCGCCTGCTCACCTGCGGCAGCGTCGATGATGGCAAAAGCACATTGATCGGCCGCCTGTTGCACGATACCAAGATGATCTATGAAGATCACATGGCCAGCCTGAAAACCGACAGTGCCAGGATGGGCACCACCGGTGAAAAGCTGGATCTTGCCCTTCTGGTGGACGGCCTGCAGGCGGAACGCGAACAGGGCATCACCATTGATGTGGCCTACCGGTATTTCTCCACCGACAAGCGCAAGTTCATCATCGCCGACACCCCGGGCCACGAGCAGTACACCCGCAACATGGCAACCGGTGCGTCCACCGCACAACTGGCGATACTGATGATTGATGCCCGCCACGGTGTGCTGACCCAGACCCGCCGGCATTCGTACATCGCATCCCTGTTGGGCATCCGCCACATTGTGGTCGCCATCAACAAAATGGACCTGGTGGATTTCAGCGAAGAGCGTTTCCACGAAATCAAGGATGACTACCTGGCCTTTGCCGCCAGGCTGGGCCTGAAGGACATCCGCTTCGTGCCGATTTCCGCCCTTGAAGGCGACAATGTGGTGAACCGGAGCGAGCACACGCCCTGGTTCACCGGC
>JAXHUV010000208.1:0-3999 GCA_034189445.1 Pseudomonadota bacterium | reverse complement strand
CGATATTGCGTAAGGTGGGCACCTTCCACATATGCTTGTCGGCTTCTTTGCCAGTGGACTCAAAGCGGCCCTGGTCCTCCATCAGGCCATACTCTTCCACAAACCTGGAGCTCGCGAAAACGGGGAATCTCTGAAGCGTTAGCGGTGCGCCCGGGTCCATCTGGCCGCTGAAATTGGCCCCGGAATGACAGGCCTGGCACCCGACTGCTGCGAAGGTTTCCATGCCACGCTGCTGGCGTTCGGTCAGTGCCTCGCTATCACCCTTGACGAACCTGTCGTAGGGCGTGTCGGGCGTAATCAGCGTGCGTTCGTAGGCTGCGATAGCCTGCGCGATGCGGTCAATGGTGATTTCGTCGGTACCGAATGCAGCGTTAAAATAAGGCACATAACCGTTGAGTTGCCGGACGCGCTCCACCGCCACCGACGTATCCGACATACCCATCTCAATAGGGTTGGTAACCGGTCCTTTAGCCTGTTCTTCCAGGCTCGCCGCCCGGCCATCCCAGAACTGTGCGGCATGGAAAGCTGAATTGAAAACCGTGGGCGCATTACGCGGGCCGAGTTGCGCATCAACGCCAACGGATGTCGGCCGGCTGTCATCGCCGCCCTCCATGACATTGTGGCAGGATTGGCAGGAAACGGTACCGGTCCGTGACAGTCGCTTGTCAAAATACAGCATTTTACCCAGCTCGACCTTCTCCAGAGTCGTCGGGTTGTCCTTTGGTGCCGGCGCGGTATCCGGCAACGCCTGCCACTCGGCGTAGGCAGTGCCAGCCAGCACACTCAACCCCAGAATCATGAATTTCAGGCAACGCTTTATCGTCCTCATAACCTTTTCCTCTATCATGAATGCGTTCAGCAGATAATTCCTTGCTCACCAGCCTCTTTCCGATCCACTGGCACTATTTCGCAGCCACCCTGGAGACAACCATCCGATACAGAAGAACCACCAGACAGGTATCGATGACCATGAATCTCCGGCAACACCTGTCCTTTCTGTCATTTAAATCACCCGATTACATGATACAAATGCCCTATTGCGTTGCCTGGGACAGATGTCTGATAAAGATTCGGAGCAAAAAGATGCGGAACTCTCGACAACACGACCTCGTTCTGTTTGGGTTTTTCCTGCTGGTGGCCTTTGGCAGTGGCATGGATCTGTATGCGGATATATCTCTTGGCGTCAACAGGCTTCATCTAATCAAAGAACTGGTGATTTTGCTTGCAGCCCTGACAGGGATTGCCTGGATGGGGATCGGTTTTAAAAAAAGCCGGATAAAAATCCTGAAGCTGAACGAACAGCTGGAGACGGCCCGGGCACTGGCGGACCGCCAATCGAATGAGATGAAGGACGCCAAGCGCAGGATGTCGGATGTTATCCATGCGCAATTTGAGAAGTGGCAATTAACAGGCAGTGAGCAGAAGGTGGGCCGTCTGATGCTCAAAGGCCTGAGCTTCAGGGAGATAGCCGGGGTGCGCGCCGTATCCGAAAAAACGATCCGGCAACAGGCATCCTCCATATACCAGAAATCCGGTCTCGGTGGCCGCCATGAATTTGCCGCGTGGTTTCTGGAGGATCTGTTTTAGCAGCCTGTCGGACTTAAGGCTAATCTACTGCCCCGATGCCAGTCACTCAACCGCCAAAACACTCAGCTCCCGAAAACAGTCAATGAAGTTAACCCGCAACCATGGCAGAATCCCCGCGGTCTGAAACACCCACAGGAGCCGACACCCATGGCCATCAAACACCTGCGCACCGCCTTTACCAGCCAGTACCAGCCAGGGCAGCCCGCACGCCTTGTTGCCGGCGAGGCCATGCAGGAGCCCGGTGGTGATTACGAGGGCCTGCACAAGCAGATGAAGCGGCTGTTCAACAGCAAACCGGGCAAGAAGTACGGCCGCTTTTCCGAAGACCTGGGCGAGTGCCCGTTCAGCGCCTGGCTGAAAGACTACCTGGAAGACAAGCAAAGCTTCAGCGCCCTCACCGACCGCTTGTTCGGCCAGTGGCAGGAACTGCTTAACGGCAGTCAGGAAGAATTCGACGGCCACCTGATGCTGGTGCACGAAGCCCTGGCCGATTCCGAAGTGGCCTACCTGCTGATCCTGGAAACCGACAGCGCCATGCGCTTCGACGGCAACGAACGGCTGGATGCCACCGACATCATCAGCCTGTCACGCCTGAACCTCGCCGTGCGCATCGAACTGGATGACTGGCTGGGTGAGAACGGCAGCGATAACTACCTGACCCTGGTACACGGTCGTGGCACCGGCGAATCCGGCGACTTGTTCATTCGCCTGTGCGGTTTTACCAACAACGTCGACGTGGAAAAAGAAACCCTGACCTTCCTGGACGCAGTGGAAGCCTACGCCAAAAGCTCGGAACCCGAAAAAGCCGGCGAAGTGCGCACCAAAGCCTATGAATTCTGCAAAGACCAGCACGCGCTGGGCGAGCCGGTGGAAATCGAAGCCCTGTCCGGCTATCTGGATGAAAGCCAACCCGAACGCTTCAAGGAATTCGCCAGTCAGAACGCCGAGCTCCCCGAAAGCGGCGTGTTGCATCCGGACCACCGCAAGGTCAAAAAACTCGTCCGCATCGCCGGTTCCGGCGGCGGCATGAGCGTGTCATTCTCCTCCGATCTGGTGAACCAGGCGGTCTACTACGACCGCGACAACGACGCGCTGACCATCACCCGCCTGCCCAAGGCCTTGCGGGAGCAGCTGCAGCGTTATCTGAAAACTCGTGAGGAATGAGAAAGGGTTGGTGACAAGTGTGTTAGGATGATGTGGAGTAGAAAACCGGAGCATCCATGCGATTAACCGAGAGACAAGTTCAGGATATTAAAGCGATTATTCGGGCCGAAGTCGGTGCTAAAGCATCAGTAATCGTATTCGGATCCCGCACTGATGATTCCAAAAAAGGTGGCGACCTGGACTTGCTGGTACAGGTGCCTACCCCGGTTGAGAGGCCCGCTCTCGTTAGCGCGAAACTGTCTACCCGAATCAGCGACATCATGCACGGGTTAAAAGTAGACGTCATTCTGCAATCACCAGCCACCAAAACTGCACCGATACATCGGATAGCCCGGGAAACAGGAATTCAGATATGAGCAAGGACGCAAAAACTCAAGAGCAGGAAAGGCTTGCCTTTCTCGCACGGATAACTGAGAGCGAAGCCTCACATCTTGCGCTAACGACCGAGCGACTCTTCGGAACTATTGCCAAAATCCGGGAAGACCTTGTAGTGCAATGGGTTGCAGATATTGATACTGCAGAACGACTCGATGCCTTTGTCGCAAGATTTGCTCGTCTGCAAGATACTGTTGGCGACAAACTCGTTCCTGCCCTGTTGCGGTATGTCGGTGAAAACACCGGTCCAGCTGCAGACAATCTGAGTAAGGCTGAAAAATTTGGCTGGATTTACTCAGCACAGGAGTGGGCGGTGATCCGAAAACTACGCAACCAGATGATTCACGATTATATAGAAGATCCGGAAATCCTGGCCGACGCACTAGAAGCTGGCAGAGCCTTCACACCTCAGCTAATTGAGATGGCCGGTATCCTCGCAAACGAAACCAGAAACAGACTGAGCTCCTAATTCCCGGCTTTTTCGTTGCATAGAACCACTATGCGCCGCAAAATCCAGAAAATCCGCGCTCGCTTTCCCACCTTGCTCGTGACGATTGCTTAAGTCCGACAGGCTGCTAGCCAAATAAGGAATACCGAGACAACGGTGGTTGAAGTTTAAGCACCCCGTTATACTACGCAGTCAAATTTTTATCCGCGTCCTACACCACCCCGGCGCCCATACACCAGACTGCGTGAGACCCATGGCCAAGAAGCTGTACATCAAAACCCACGGCTGCCAGATGAACGAGTACGACTCCGCCCGCATGGCGGACCTGCTCAAAACCGGCGAAACCGTCGAAATGACCGACTCACCGGACGACGCCGACATTCTGCTGCTGAACACCTGCTCCATCCGGGAAAAAGCCCAGGAGA
>JAXHUV010000207.1:0-4007 GCA_034189445.1 Pseudomonadota bacterium | reverse complement strand
TTTGACGCATGCGTAGCCGGAGCATGGCGATATGTTGGGTATTTTTGCTGGCCCTGGTGCCCTGGACATTGCCGGCGATACGAACGGAAAAAGAACGCGGCCTATGCGACCGCAGGTAACAGTACGGTCAGTTTGAACTGACTCCGACCCGAAAGGAATCCTGCCATGATCCAGATCTTTACCACCGGCGGCACCATCGACAAGGTGTACTTCGATGCCAATAGCGAGTTCGAGGTGGGGCACAGCCTGCTGCCGGAGCTGCTATCGGAGTCCAATATCCACGAGGGCTATCGCCTTTGGGAGCTGATGCGCAAGGACAGTCTGGAGATGACCGATGGGGATCGCCAACTGGTACTGGCGGCGGCCAGGGAGTGCGACTGTGATCGCATTGTTATTACCCACGGCACCGATACCATGGCGGATACAGCCGCGGTGTTGGCCAGCCTCAAGGGCAAGACCATTGTGCTGACCGGCGCCATGCAGCCGGCCCGCATGCATCGGACCGATGCGATTTTCAACGTCGGTTTCGCCTGGGCAGCGGTGCAACTGTTGCCGCCCGGTGTCTACATTGCCATGAACGGGGAAGTGTTCGAAGCTGGCGCGGTCCGGAAGAATTTGAAAGACCAGCGCTTTGAACGAACCTGAGCTCAGCCCAGGCTGTCTCGTTCCTCGCGGGTCAGTTCCCGGTAACCACCGGGTTTCAGGTTCGGGTCGATGGCAACGGGGCCGATCTGGAGCCGATGCAGGCGCTCAACGTGGTTGCCGACGGCTGCCAGCATACGCTTGACCTGATGATAGCGTCCCTCTGAAATGGTCAGGTCAATAACTCTCTCTTCCACGACCACCACCCGGGCCGGCCCCGTCGGTCTTGGATCATTGTGCAGAAGCAGGCCCTGCTCCAGGGCCTTCACGGACGCGTCGCTCAGTGGCTCACTCAATGTCACCTGGTAGGTCTTCGGGCAATCGGTTCGTGGTGAGGTCACCCGGTGAGACCACTGGCCATCGGTAGTCAGCAGCAGAAGTCCGGTGGTGTCGGCATCCAGCCGACCGGCAATATGGAGATCCCTGGTCAGCTCTGCAGGCAATAAGTCGAGTGCCGTCGGTTGGGTGCTGTCGGTCGTTGCACTGATCACGCCGGCGGGCTTGTTCATCATCAGGTAACGCTGACCGGGCAATGCCAGTGGTCGCCCGTCCAGCGCCACTTGGGCGTCCCGGGGAAGATGCCTGTTGGCGGCCGTGCAGGTTTCGCCGTCGACTGTCACCCGGCCACGGGTAATGGCTCGTTTGGCCTCCTTGCGGGAGAGCTCGGTGCTGGTGGCAACAAACTGGTCCAGTCGCATGGCGATCAACAATTCTCTCCCGGTGCGGGTTTACTCAGGCTGGCGAGGCACAGTACCGGCGCCTGGCCTGTTGTCCGGGGCCACGGCAGGCCCAGGGCTTCGGGTCGCGGCGTGGGTAACTCGGACGGGTGGATAGTGCCCCCACTCTGATTCTGGATCACTGGTTAGGCACTATGCCAAGTTCTGTCAGCACTGTCTCGCCAGGATAACCGTCTGCGATCAGCCCGTTTGACGCCTGGAACTGGCGGATGGCGGAACGGGTTGCGGGGCCGATGATGCCATCCGGGTTGCCGGGTTCATAACCGCGATCCTGCAATGCCTCCTGCAGGCTGATGATATTACGCCGGGATAAGGCGGGCGCGTCTTCCGGAGCTGGGTTCTGCAGCTTCCCCGCCCCGGCGATTCGGTCTGCCAGGTGACCAACCGCGATGGCGTAGAATTCCGACCGGTTCCAGCCCATGATGACCCGGAAGTTGTGATAGGCGAGGAAAGCCGGGCCTTCGTGCCCGGCGGGGATAACCAGCGCCGCCTCAATGGGCGCTCTGGCAAGCGGATTGCCGAAGGCATCCGTAATCCCCATTTTCCGCCATTCCGCCAGCGGCAGACGACGCCCGTCCGCCAGGGAGTAGTCGAAATTCCCGGGCAGAAGCACCTCACGCCCCCAACGATAGTCGCCGTTCCAGTTCATCGACTCCAGGAACTTGCCGGCAGACATCATGGCGTCCGGCAGGCTGTTCCAGAGGTCCCGGCGGCCATCGCCATCGGCATCCACTGCGTGTTTCAGGAAAACAGTGGGCATGAACTGGACATGGCCCATGGCACCGGCCCAGGAACCTTCCATCTGGTCAGCCGGTATGGCGCCCTCATCAATAATGCGCAGGGCGGCAATCAGCTGCTCGGTAAAAAAGGGGCCGCGGCGGGGATCACAGGCCAGTGTGGTCAGGGAACTGGGTACCGGCATCTTGCCGAAATAGCTGCCAAAATTGGTTTCCAGGCCCCAGAAGGCGACTAGGTAGGGCGCCGGGACGCCAGTTTCCCGGGTGACTCTGGCCAGCAGGTCCTGGTGTTCCTGCAGTAGCTCGCGGCCCTTGCTGACCCGGGCATCGTTAACCCGCCGGTTCAGGTAGTCGGCGAACGTCGTGCTGAACTCCGGTTGCCGCCGGTCCAGATCGATCACCCGCGCCAGATACTGAACTTCGGACATCACCTCGCCGGCGGTCTTGCTACTGACCCCGGCGGTAATGGCCTGTTCCTGAAGCCGGGCCTTGCATTCGGCGAACCCCGCCGGCTCAGTCCCAGAGTTGTCCTGGGCGATGGCAGGCAGTGACAGAAGTGACAGAAAACCGGAAAACAGTAAGTCGCGGGCAAGGCCGCCCTGGCGAAGAATCCTTGCGGGTGTGGTCAGCACACAAAACCTCTATCAGGCTGATGGTGGTGGAGTAACTGACCCCATGTTAGCCTGTTTAACAGCCGGAGAGACACTGCCCGGGGCCGTGTGGAGTGACAATTTTTTAACCTGCCGGTTTCCAGCCTTTCTCAGGTATCCGCTCTACCAGCCGCTCCCGCGGGAAGTGACAGACAAACTCACTGCCCTCGCCAGTCCGACTGCGAATCTCGAGGTTGCCATCGTGGTTGAGCAGCACGTGTTTGACGATCGCCAGGCCAAGACCAGTGCCGCCGGTGTCCTTGTGGCGGCTGGGATCGGCCCGGTAAAAGCGTTCCGTCAGGCGGGGGATATGGACCGGGTCAATGCCGATACCGGTATCTTTCACCGACAGGTGGGCGCCTTCCCGGTTGGTGGACCAGGAAACGGTGATCTGGCCGTTTGCAGGCGTGTACTTCACCGCATTGAAGATCAGGTTCGAGAAAGCGCTACGCAGCTGGCTTTCATCCCCCTTCAATAGTCGGTGGTCGCCGATATGCACGGTTATCTCGTGCTGTTTTTCGCCGCTGAGTGCCCGGGCGTCGTGACAGATCTGAGTCAGCAACTGGTCCACGTCCGTGAGGGTGTCGTTGACGGTCTGTTCCCCGGTTTCGATTCGTGACAGCAGGATCAGGTCGGTGATCAGCGCTTCCATCCGGGATGACTGGGCGGCCATGGTGTTAATGGCACGGCGCCACTTCGGCGGCAGGTCGGCGGCGTTGTCCAGCAGGGTTTCCAGGTAGCCACTGATGACCGTGAGGGGGGTGCGCATCTCATGGGAAACATTACCGACAAAGTCCCGGCGCATCTGTTCCAGCTGGTATAGGCGGGTCACATCCTTGGCGACGATCAGGCGGTCGTCATCACCGAACAGGCTGATCTGGATCTGCAGGTGAATGTGCGGCTTGGCCGGCGAATGTATTTCCAGGGGTTCACGGTAATCCCGGGAATCGAAGTAGGCCTTGAAGGCCGGGGTGCGGATCAGGTTGTAGATATACTGGCCCTGGTCGGTGTTGCGCCGGAAACCGAGCAGGTGTTCGGCGGAGCCGTTCCACCACTCCATGGCGCCCCGGGAATCAGTCATGATCACACCATCGCGCATGGCGTTGGTGGACTCCCGAAGCCGGTTGATCTGGGCCTTTAGTCGGTCCTGGGTTCTCAGGTGGCTTTGGTGCAGTTTGTGGAAATTGTCGAATACATCGCCCCAGAGCCCGATGCTCTGGGGTGCCTCGTCGGTGGCGCTT
>JAXHUV010000206.1:0-4032 GCA_034189445.1 Pseudomonadota bacterium | reverse complement strand
CCCCAACTCATTGATCTTCCGGGTCAGCGTATTCCGCCCCCAACCCAGCAGAATTGAGGCATCACGGCGTCGGCCACCGGTGTACTTCAGGGCTGTTTCGATCATGATTTTCTCGAACTCCGGCACAGCCGTCTCGAGAATGCCTTTCCTGCCACGCTTGAGTTCCTGCTCAGCCCAGTTCTTAAGATCTTCCTGCCAGGTCGTTCCCGTGGTCGGTGTCTCGGCCTGGTGCAGCAGTTCCGGTGGCAGGTCGTCGATGTGGATTTCCCGGCCACTGGCCATCACGGTCAGCCAGCGGCAGGTGTTTTCCAGCTGGCGAACATTGCCGGGCCAGGGCAGGGTGGTGAGGTATTCCTTGGCCTCTTCGCGAAGAATCTTGGGCTCGACGGCCAGCTCTTTTGCGGCCCGTTTCAGAAAATGCTGCAGCAGTTGGGGAATGTCTTCCCGGCGTTCGGCCAGCTTGGGCAGGTGCACCCGAATCACATTCAGGCGGTGGAACAGGTCTTCCCGGAAGCTCCCCCCCTGCACCAGTTTCTCCAGGTCCTGGTGAGTGGCGGCGATGATGCGTACGTCCACCTTGATCGGGGTGGTGCCACCCACCCGGTAGAACTCGCCATCGGCCAGAACCCGCAGCAGCCGGGTCTGGGTGTCGGCGGGCATGTCACCGATTTCATCCAGGAACAGGGTGCCGCCATTGGCCTGTTCAAAACGCCCCTGGCGGGCGGCGCCGGCGCCGGTAAACGCGCCTTTTTCGTGGCCAAACAGTTCGGATTCAATCAGGTCTTTCGGAATAGCGGCCATGTTCAGGGCAATGAACGGGCGGTTTGCCCTGGGGCTGTGGTTGTGCAGTGCCTGGGCCACCAGCTCCTTGCCGGTGCCGCTTTCGCCGTTGATCAGAACGGTGATGTTGGAGTGGGAGAGCCGGCCAATGGCCCGGAAAACTTCCTGCATGGCCGGTGCTTCACCGATGATTTCGGTGTTACGTTGAGCCATCTCGGCCTGTGGCTCACCACTGGCACGTTTCTCGTGGCTGTGGGCAATGGCGCGTTTGACCAGCGCCACTGCGTCATCCACATCGAATGGTTTGGGAAGGTATTCGAACGCACCGGTCTGGTAGCTGGTCACCGCGCTTTCGAGATCCGAGTGCGCGGTCATGATGATGACGGGCACGTCCGGGTGAGCGTCCACGATCTGGGAAAGCAGGGTGATGCCGTCAACCCCGGGCATCCGAATATCGCTTACGATGGCATCCGGCTGCTCGTGCTCCAGCCGCATCATGATGTTTTCACCACTGTCAAAAACCCGGGGCTGCATATCGGCCTGGCTGAGGGCACGTTCCAGTACCCAGCGAATACTGCGGTCGTCGTCTATGATCCAGACGTTTGCCGGTTGGCTCATGGGGTATCCTCCAGGGGCAGGAAGGTGATGAAATCGGTTCGGCCTGGTTCGCTCTCGCATTCAACCAGCCCGCGATGTTGGCCGATGATGCTCTGGGTGATGGAAAGGCCCAGGCCGGTGCCGCTGGCACGACCGCTGATCATCGGATAGAAAATGTTCTGCAGAAGCTCCGGCGGGATTCCGGGGCCGTTGTCGATAACGTCGACCCGGCACGCCAGCCGATGGCGTCGGTTGCCAATGGTGAACTGACGCAGGGTGCGCGTTCGGAAGGTAATCGTCGGCGGCGCTCCGGAACGGTGACCGGCCTGGTTTTCAAAGGCTGCTTCCATGGCATTTCGGGCAATATTCAAAAATGCCTGAATCAGTTGTTCCCTGTCACCGTTGAACTCAGGAATGCTGGGGTCATAATCCCGCTGGAAATACAGTCGCCCTTTGCTTTCTGCCTCAAGCAGCGTGCCCACTCGTTCGAGGACTTCATGAATGTTGGTCGGTGCCAGCTTCAACGCTTTGTTGGGGCCCAGCATCCGGTCCACAAGGCTCCTGAGCCGATCCGCCTCATCAATAATCACGCGGGTATATTCCCGCTGACCCTCGCTGTTAAGTTCCCGGTCCAGAAGTTGCGCCGCACCCCTTATGCCACCGAGTGGGTTCTTGATCTCATGGGCCATGCCCCGGACCAGAATGCGGGTGGTCTCCTGTTGGGAGATGATGTCCTCCTCGCGGCTGATCCGCATCAGCCTGTCTCGCGGCTGAATCTCAATCAGTAGTTCCGTCGGGTCCAGACTGATGGGCGTTACCGAATAATCGACCATAAGCCGGGAGCCGCTGGTGAGAAGAAACGCAGCTTCCCTGCGGGTATAGGATTGCCCGTTCCGAACGGCGGCATAAAGGGTTTTCAGGGCATCTTCGGATTCGACCAGAATGTCCTGGAAGGGCTGGCCCTGGCTCCGGGTCATGCTGGTTTCGAACAGGCTCTCGGCGGCCGGGTTGAGATACCGGATGGTCAGGTTATCTTCAAGTACCAGGACGGCCATGGTGAGGCTGTCGAGAATGCTCTTGTATCCGGTTTGATAAGCCGAAGGCAGTGCCATGGGTGAACCCCGTTGGTTCGACATAGTGTGACCCCCGTTGTTTTGCAAAAAGCGAACCATTTTGAATCAGCTGCCTAAAGAAGTGGGCAAACTGCGAGCAGAAGGGCTTATTGGCGTTGAAAATGGCGCTGAAAACTGCCGTAAGCTGGTGCGGATGGTAAGAATGCTTCTGGCCAGCCCGGGAAATTTGCCCCGTTGCTGATCAGAGTATGGCTTTTTTCTGGAGCGGACGCACCAGAACAGTGCGATTTATCCGATGTGTGATCAATTTGCCACGGAGGGGCGGTGAACGGTGAAAGTAATCGGCGAACCGGTTTTTACCTGAACCCCGTTTTCATCCACGATATGGACGCGGGCTTCGTGGGTTCCACGGAATACGTTGTTGATGGTGATGGAGCCGGATGTGCTCTGGCCGACGGGCTGTCCGTCCAGTGTCACTTCGTATTTGTGGCCGGGCTGGAGGTCAGGATTGCTGCGCACCTCGAACCGCACGTTGCCGCTGCCACTGTGGAACGCCTGGTTGTTATCCGGATAGGCGAAGGAGACGCTGTCGTAAGCGGCGCCCTCTCGCTGAACTTCTTCGCGCAGCTTTTCGGTTTCCTGCACAACCTCTGGTTTGGGCAGTGTGATAGTCGTGACCGGCTTGATCTTAACCGCTTCAGAGCCCTCGCTGGGCTCGTCGGAATAGGTGACGTTGCCGTAGGTATCAACATTACGATACACCTCGGCAGAGACCTGAGTCGCCAGAAAAAACAGAAGGCCGGTAATCAGTCCAGACTTTGGATTCATAAGCTCACCTGTTATTGGGTTTCCCAGATTATCGGCGGCGCCCAGGGTCTTTTCAACGCCTCCCGTCCCGGATGTTGGTTACATATCGTTAAGGGCTGCAGGCACTCCGTGCTTTTGCTCATAAAAAAAACCCCGCACGGAGGTGGGGGCTTTTCTGCTTATCCGCTAAAGAGAGGTTTTAGCAGGAGTAGTACAGATCGAACTCGACCGGGTGAGTGGCCATGTTCAGTTTTTCCACTTCACCGCGCTTCAGCTCAACGTAACCGGCAATCATGTCCTCGGTGAATACACCGCCACGGGTCAGGAACTCGTGGTCTGCTTCCAGGCACTCCAGGGCTTCTGACAGGGTTTCGGCAACCTTCGGAATGCTCAAGGCTTCTTCCTTCGGCAGGTCGTACAGATCCTTGTCCATGGCATCGCCAGGGTGGATCTTGTTCTGGATGCCGTCCAGGCCGGCCATCATCAGGGCGGCGAACGCCAGGTACGGGTTGGCCGCCGGATCAGGGAAGCGAACTTCAACACGACGCGCCTTCGGGCTGTTCACATAAGGGATGCGGATAGAAGCCGAACGGTTGCGGGCGGAGTAAGCCAGCATGACCGGCGCCTCGTAGCCAGGAACCAGACGCTTGTAGCTGTTGGTTGCCGGATTGGTGAAGGCGTTGATGGCTTTGGCATGCTTGATAACACCACCGATGTAATACAGGGCGGCTTCGCTCAGGCCAGCGTAGCTGTCACCGGCAAACAGGTTCTTGCC
>JAXHUV010000205.1:0-4058 GCA_034189445.1 Pseudomonadota bacterium | reverse complement strand
GTATTACTGGTGTGCCCCAGTCGTGGGGCCGTCCGCCTCAAGCGGTCATCGGGCCGGAGGCTTTTGCGTTCTGGTTCCTTTCGCCATCCGTCGAGTTGGTGCAAGCTGTCCGGGAGAGGGCTGCGGCCTTGGGTGTCAGGCACAACCACGGTGGTGAACAGCCATTAACAAGGCGGTCAACCGGACGCCAAAAGCGTGGCGCTTTTGGTTCCCTTCGCTTGCGCTCCGGCGCCGGTTACCTCAGCGTTATGCACAGGGAGAGATGGGTGCAATTGTTTGAAACAGAGAGGTTGATTGCAAGGAGGCTGTCCCATCAAGACGTTCCGGTACTCACCGCAATGCTCAGTGATCCGGAAGTCATGAAGTTCTCCGTTCGTGGAGTTTGTGACGAAGAAGCTACTCGAAAGTTCGTTGACTGGTGCCTTGGGTGTTACGCCTCTCATGGGATAGGGCCATGGGCATTGTGCGAGAAGGAATCAGGGAATTTTATCGGCTTCTGTGGCGTTGGGCCGGAGTTGGTTGGCGATGTTGAGGAAATCAACCTAGGTTATCGTCTGGCGCGCAGGTTCTGGCATCAGGGGTATGCGACAGAAGCTGTCAAAGGTGTTCTTCAGTATGCTTTCGACCAAAAACACTGCGAGTCGGTAATTGTTATTATCGAGCCGGAGCATACAGCTTCCGTCAGGGTCACGGAGAAAGTCGGGTTCGGAGACTATACGACTCGAGAGTTCCATGCCCGGCCTGTGCGCGTGTATCGAATGTCGCGCGACGACTGGGCACTGCATAACAAATTGTTGTAGTGCGTTCCGGGCCTGGCAGCCCTACACCGGACGCCTACTACGCTGCGCTCCGTAGTCGCCGCTAAACAAAAGCGTTAATTGCCAAGGAAAGGTATGGCTATCAGTTTTAAGGTGAATCACCCCATTACCACTGACCAGTTCATTGGTTTGCTAGAGAATTCTACCCTCGGGGAACGTCGGCCAATCCACGACCGAGAATGTATGGAGGGGGTAGTTTCAAATTCCAATCTCACCGTAAGCGCGTGGGATGATGATTTGTTGGTCGGTATCGCTCGCAGCGTCACGGACTTTCACTATGCCTGCTACCTGTCAGATTTGGCAGTTCACCAGAGCTATCAAAGATCAGGAATAGGCAAACGATTGCAGTCACTGACCCAGGAGCAACTAGGGCCGCTCTGCAAATTGATACTCATCGCAGCACCGGCAGCCAACTTGTACTATGGCCAGCTTGGTTACACGCACAATGATCGCTGCTGGGTTCTGGATGCGGGGGTGACCATTGGCAATTAACAAGGCCAGGCACGCGACGCCTACTGCATTGCGGCTTCGCCTCCATTCCGTAGCCGCGCATGCTGGCTGGCGTTAGTGGGTAAAGGAAGAACCAACAGGATGGCGATTTTGGGAAAGTTAATGATCAAAAAGTACACAATATTTTTGGCTTGTATGGTCTTCAGCGTTACCTATGCTGCAGCCGAAAGTGCGGCGGAATGCGAGGATCACTTTGGCAAAATAGCCCAAAGCAGTGACGAAACTTCTGAAAAGATAAGTCGCTGGAAGGAGTTCTCTGAAAGTTGTGCGGGAACGGGCGTTTACGAATACCGGCTAGCAAAACTGCATATTGCGAATCGCGACTATTCAGCTGCAGAAAAAGTGTTGTCCACATCCGAAGACTTCCCCCCACCATACGGGCAGTATGCTGCCCTTGCAAAAGGGGACGTCGTTTTACATCAAAAAGATTATGAGTCGGCCGAGGCTAGATATCGCAAGGTTGTAGATGCTTATCCTGATTGGAGTAACGGGTACTCAAACCTCGGATTTGCGCTGCTCGCAATGGGCAAGTATCAAGAAGCGGTGGTTAACTTCGAAAAATCCATTAGCATACAGCCCACTGCAACCGCGTATCGCGATGCAGCTCTGGCCTACTACAGTTTGAATGAATATGAGCGCGCGGCAGCGGCGCTCAATAATGCCTATTCTCTGAATAACAATATCGTTTCAGACCGAGATGCCATGGTTGTCGGAGTACGCTCATTTGCTGAACTCGGGAAATTCGAGGTGGCCAAAAATCTCCTCGCTATGCTTCTTCAGGCGCGACCAAGCATGAAAGAGGACGATGAATTTCTCAAAGCAGGGTTATTTCTCAGACAAAAAATGATCGAGGCCGGGCAAGTTGTGGAGTAAACGCGCGGCTACCACTAACAATTCGCGCCAGTACGCGGCCAATGGCCGCCGGACGTCCCTGACGGGCCGCCGCTGCGCTCCGCGTTAGCTGAGAAGTGCGGTGTTCCTTTTGGGTGGCTGGGTGCGAGTGGCCTTGGCCGAAAACGGGTAGCAAAACTGAAGGATTGCGGGTTCGCCAAGGCCGTCAAAGCTCGTCGTCTTGCTGGTAGCTTAATCGGTCAGCGGTGTTGGTAAAAGCTTGGGTGTTTGCCGCGTGGGGCCGTCCGCCGAAACCTGGTTCCTTGCTTACCTGCTACTCTGAAGTTCAGGTTCATTCACCGCATCAAAGGCGGTGGTTTTAATCACAGTGCATCGGCAGTTGCCGGTGCCAGAGGGCATCGGTGCAGGCTGTCATGTTGGTTGCCAAAGATCGGGTTTCATACTGGTTCGGTTGTTCGCAGCTAACAAGGCCATCAAATTCGCTCCCTACGGTCGCCGGACGCCCTTGTCAGGGCGCCGTTTATGGCTGGCGTTAGCTGGTAGTACCTTGATCTTTTTTGGCGGCTGGGTGCCATCGGGCCTTGGCCGAAAGCAGGCAGTAAATCGGTAAGGTAGGTGTTTTGCCAAGGCCGTCGGAATCCGTGGCCAAATTGGCAGCTCAATCTCCCATCGGTGTTGATATAGAAGTTGGTGCTCGCCTTGTGGGGTCGTTCACCGAAAATAGGGTCTGGACTGGCTACTCTGAAGTTCTGGTTCATTCACCGCATCGTTGGCGGTGTTTTCAATCACAGTGCACCGGCGTAATTCGGTGCCAGGGCAGCGGAGCAGGCGGTCATGTTGGTTGCCGGGTATCAGGCCTCACGGTTACCCCAGCTAACAAGGCCATCAAATTCGCTCCCTTCGGTCGCCGGACGCCCTAGTCAGGGCGCCGTTTATGGCTGGCGTTAAAAATGGGGAAGTAATCATGAAATTTATGCAGCTCCTGCTTGTACTGGCGTTCACGATTTTCGCCACGGCAGCTTACGGCATCACTCCGGCCAAGGAACGGGATATCGAAAAGCTACTTGATTTAATGGGCAACGCGTCAATTGCTGAGGAATTGGCGAATGGCCTAGTCACGATGGCCATTTCACAGGAAAAAGATCGCTACCCTGACATGCCAAAAGATGTAGAGCATGCAATATCGGACGTTATCTACAATGTGGTTCACGAAAATTCTCGATATTTAGACTCGAAAATTATTCCAATCTATGACAAATATTATACTCATGAAGATATCAAGAATCTCATACAATTTTTCAAAACACAGACCGGCAAAAAGTACGCTTCCGTTCTGAGTCCAATGGCACAAGAGTTTATTCCTATTGCGCAAGAATGGGGTCGGAAAATAGGGCCAATTGCAGCGGAACGCGTAGCAGAAAAATTGAACGATTTGGGCTATGAGTAACTAATAGGATTCATATATGAAGACTGTATTTCGAGTTTTGTCCTTCATAAGCTGGATTTGTTTGATAATTTTTGTCGGGGTATATGGGTTAAACCTGTTATTCGGCAACCTTGAGGTCTTCAAGAGCTGGACAATTTATACAATAGTTGCCCATCTAATTGTCGGTGGCACTTTGCTTGGCGCAGCGTTGATATTCCGAAAACTTTCGAGACGGTGAGTGTGCCTCGGGCCAAGAATTTTTAACCATGCCAGTCACGGCGACGGTTACTGCATTGCGGCTTCGCCTCCATTCCGTAACCGCGCGTGCTGTTGGCGTTAAATGCCTGGCTCCGGCGCTCTTTGGTTCGGTGTTTGGGTCAGGTTTTGCAGTTGTCATCGGGCAGAAAACAGCCCTCAGTCCGGCAACAGTTTTAGTGGCTAATCGGGTGTTC
>JAXHUV010000204.1:0-4059 GCA_034189445.1 Pseudomonadota bacterium | reverse complement strand
TATCGCCATGTCTCCAAGAGTAAATACCTTCGTTCTGGACGGACTCGACGCCCGCCTCGAAGTGGACGAACAGGGCAACGGCAACTGGACCCGAATCATGCCTGAAAAGCCAGCCGGAGCGGCAACTGAAGAAACAGCCGGCACCCGGGATGAGCGGGCACGGAAAGACGAGGGAGCCGGCGGTGAGGCTCTGAACTTCAATGTTGAAAACGTTCAGATCAGCAACGCCCAGGTGCACTATACCGACAAGAGCACCGGCCAGTCGGTCACGCTGGAGAACTTCACCGTTAACGCCAGCAACATCACCCTGGGCTCCGAGTTTCCACTGGAGATCGGATTCCGGGTTGCGACTACCCAGCCCACCCTTGAAGTGGATGGCAGCATCAGCGCCCGCCTTGCCGCCAACGAGGCCCTCAACGAGTTCGCCATATCCGGCCTGAATGCCGTGTTCGACATGACCGGCGAGCCATTCGGCGGCAAAGCGGTCACGGCGGAGCTTGGCGGCTCGGCCCGGGCAAACCTGGAAAACGAAACCGCCAGCCTGAACGGCTTTACCGCCAGCCTGGCCAACCTGAACCTCTCTACCGATCTGGATGTTTCCGGGTTCGGCGACAAGCCAACCCTGAGCGGCAAGGTATCCATTGCCGAGTTCTCTCTGAAGAATCTGCTGAACAATCTCGGCCAGCCCGCGGTGGAAACCAGTGATCCGGACGTGCTTGAAGCCATCGCTTTCTCCACCGGAATTGGCGGCCCGGCCGGAAAGCCGGAGCTGACCGATCTGACCATCAAACTGGATGACACCACCTTCAAGGGCTCCGCCAGCTACAACCTGGCCGACACCGGCATTGTCTTCAAGCTTCAGGGCGACCAGTTGAATGCCGACCGTTACCTGCCACCTCAGGCAGAGGGAGAAGCCAAGGAAGCACCCGAGGAAACCGCTGCAACGGGACCGGAAGGCGATCTGCTACCCCTGGAAACCATTCGCAGCCTGCTACTGGATATTGACATGGACCTCGGGCAGCTGATCGTCAGCAACCTCACCATCAACGAAATCAAGGCCAGCAGTACTGCAAAAAACGGCCTGCTAAAGGTGAATGAGTTCAGCGGCAAACTCTACCAGGGCGGGTTTGGCGCCAAGGCAACCATCGATGCCCGCAGCAATAATCCGAAATGGACCCTGAGTTCAGAGGTCAACAACGTGCAAACCCTGCCCCTGCTGACCGATCTGGCGGAGGTGGATATGCTCGCCGGCGGTGCGAACCTGAAGGTGAACGCCAGCACCACCGGCAACCGAATCTCGGCACTCCGCAGCAATGCCGACGGAAAGATCAGCTTCAACCTTGCCAAGGGCGAGTTCCGCCGGATGAATCTGACCCGGATGGCCTGCCAGGGCATTGCGCTGGCCAACCAGGACAAACTGACCACCACGGACTGGGGCACCAGCACACCGTTCAACGACATGCGAGGCACCCTGGCCATCAACGGCAATACCCTCAACAACACCGATCTGGTGGCGGCACTGGCCGGCATGCGGCTCGAAGGCAATGGTACCGTCGATATGGAACAGAGCCTGCTGAACTACGAGCTCGGTCTTCGAATCGTGGGCGAGATCCACAAGGACAATGCCTGCCGTGTCACCGAATATGTACAGAATGCGGTGATTCCCGTCGAATGCCGCGGCAACTTCGCCGAGGATCCGGCCGGCCTTTGCTCCTTTGACGGCTCCCGCTTCAGGGACACCCTGAAAACCATCGCTGAAAATGCCGCCAAGACAAAAGTACGCGAGGAAGTGGACAAGGCAAAAGCCAAAGCAGAGGAAAAGGTGAAGAGCCTATTCAACTGATGCCCGACCGTTTCGCCGACAAACTGCTGCAATGGTACGACAGCCACGGCCGGCATGACCTGCCGTGGCATCATGACCGGAACGCCTATCGAGTATGGGTTTCGGAAATCATGTTGCAACAAACCCAGGTAACCACCGTTATCCCCTACTTTGAGGCGTTCATGGAACGTTTTCCGGACGTCCATGCCCTGGCTGAAGCCCCCGTGGATGATGTACTCAGCCACTGGTCTGGCCTTGGTTACTACGCCCGGGCCCGCAACCTCCAGAAAGCCGCGCAAACGGTCGTTCGTGATTTTGGTGGTGCATTTCCACAAACTCAGGCAGAGCTTGAATCCCTCACCGGAATCGGCCGCTCCACAGCGGCCGCCATACTGGCCCAGGCCTTCGGCCTCCGCGCTGCCATCCTGGACGGCAACGTGAAACGCGTACTGGCCCGCTACCATGCCATCCCCGGCTGGCCCGGACAGACCGCCGTGCTCAACCAGCTCTGGCAACGGGCCGAGGAGCATCTTCCGGACCAACGGGTGCGCGACTACACCCAGGGCATTATGGATCTGGGTGCCATGGTGTGTAGCCGCAGCCGCCCGGCCTGCGACAGCTGCCCGCTGCAAGATGCCTGCAAAGCCTACGCCCAAGGTGAAACATCACTCTACCCCGGCGCCAAGCCGAAAAAGGCCAAGCCGGAGAAAACCACCTGGATGATTATCCTGGAGGACGGCAACGGACGGATCCTGCTGGAACGTCGCCCGCCCAGTGGTATCTGGGGCGGCCTATGGAGCCTCCCGGAACTGGACCCGGCCTATGGCGCCGATGAGCTTCAGCAAGCCTGCGAACAGAGCCTGGGGCTGAATTGCGGAGAGCCGGAGTTGATCAGCAGCTTCCGCCATACCTTCTCCCATTACCACCTGCACATACAGCCCGCCCGCCTGAACGTTACTGGCAGTGGCACCACCGTTGCAGACCAGGATCATCTGAAATGGCTGCACCGCCATGAAGCCCTGAATCTGGGTCTGCCGGCACCGATCCGGTCCCTGCTTATCGAACCGGAGCAAGCCGCCCTGCTTTGATCCGGTCCAGCAGCCGCAACGATCTGTTATCATCGCCCAGCAATACTTGCCAACAGGAGCCACCATGAGCCGTACCGTTTTCTGCCGCAAATTCCAGAAAGAACTGGAAGGCCTGGACTTCCCGCCCATGCCCGGCGCCAAGGGCCAGGATATCTTCGAGAACATTTCGAAGCAGGCCTGGGAAGAATGGCAGGCCCAGCAAACCATGCTGATCAACGAAAAACACCTGAGCCTGATGGATCCGAACACCCGTAAATACCTACAGGCGCAGATGGAACATTTCTTCAAAACCGAACCGTTCGACAAGGCCGAGGGCTACGTACCACCCGAGGAATAACAGCAGTTGTTCAAGGCCTGAGCAACCCTGAAAAGATTCAGAAATTTTTCCGGCTCAGTCTTGACTCAAAACGTCGAAACCGGTTTAATAGCGCCCCGTTGCACAGCAGTACCGCAACACGCCCGGATAGCTCAGTTGGGTGAGGCAAGCGTTTTCCAAGCGAAGCTTGGTGCTCAGCCGAGCGACGCAAGTCTATGATTTACGGCTGGAATGAGCAGAGGAAGCAGGCGCAAGCCTGCCAGTGTCAGGCAAGCACTGAGTAAATGAAAATGCCAAGTTGCCCGGATAGCTCAGTCGGTAGAGCAGGGGATTGAAAATCCCCGTGTCGGTGGTTCGATTCCGCCTCCGGGCACCACTCCTTCCCTCCAATCAACAACTTAGGAGGGATTCTAGAGCTGTCCCATCATTAGCCCCCACATCCCAGCTTTGCTTAGAAAACACTCAAATATTGCCTGAGCGTAATCTTTCCGTACTCCTTTACGAAATTAGCTCTGTACAACCAAACCTTCCGTAACCGCCTGTTTTGCATCTCCATTCAACCACAAATTCGCTCTCCAGCCAATTGCTTGGCCAAACGGCGCATTCGTCTGAGCCGCTCATGGGGCAACAAACCAATCTCATCACCGCTTCATCAAAAATAAAGCCGACTCTGCGGCCGGCTTTTACTTCGAAAGTTGCGACTGCTCAATAGCAACTAGCAGCCTGTCGGACTTAAGGCTAATCTACTGCGCCGGTGGGAAAACGGCTCATATTTCCCGGCTTTTTCGTTGCATAGAACCACTATGCGCCTCAAAATCCAGAAAATCTGCGCT
>JAXHUV010000203.1:0-4164 GCA_034189445.1 Pseudomonadota bacterium | reverse complement strand
TCGCCACTTGCGGAGAACGTCCAGCCCATTGCCATCGGGCAGGCCCAGGTCCAGAACGACTGCCCGGTAATCTTCCTGCTCAGCCAGGATTAACGCTTCTTTGGCGGTGTGAGTGGTATCAACGCTGAACCCTGCTTTCTCCAGCTGACCGCTTAACCCGTCAGCCAGCAAACGGTCATCTTCGATGAGCAGTAAACGCATGGGCCTGTCCTTTTCGGGTTTTACGCGGCGAGCCAGTGTCACTGTCTAACCTGAATTCAACCTGAATACTGAATGGTTTGTCATTTTCAGTATGAGTTCAGGTTGATGCGCGATGGTAGCAACCGTTCCCTGGTATTGCTTAATTTTCAGAGCGAATTAACGGGCGTTCAGGTCCTCATTATTTCACAGGAGAAAATCGGATGAATGCATCAAAGTTTTTGGTTCTAGCCTCTGCGATGTCGATGTCTGCCACGGTGTTTGCTGCTGGTGCTCATACTGGCGGGCATGGCGGCAGTAGTGGAGAGCCTGGTAAGGCTTCGCAGGTTGATCGAACCATTAATGTGGACATGCATGACAACTACTACGAGCCAGAGAACATCGAAGTGAAGCCCGGTGAAACTCTGCGGTTTGTAGTGAAGAACAAGGGCAGCCTGGTCCACGAATTCAATATTGGTACTCCGGAAATGCACGAGGCCCATCAGGAAGAAATGATGACAATGGTGGAGCACGGTGTGATCCAGGGTGGCAAGCTCAACCTGAAGATGATGAATATGGATATGGGGAACGGCCAGTCCATGAAGCATGACGACCCCAACAGCGTATTGCTGGAGCCGGGACAGAGCAAAGAGGTTGTCTGGATGTTCACCGAGAAAGGCGACATTGAATTTGCCTGCAACGTGCCCGGACACTATCAGTCCGGGATGTACGGTGAAGTGAACTTCAAATAAGTCCGGCCCTCTTGTATTACAGTCTGGAGTTAAACGCATGAAAACACGCCTGTTGACGGCGCTTCTGGTTCTTGTAATGCCGGTCTTGGGCCTGGCTGGTGAATATAACCTGACCGTTGATCGGGTCCAGGTCGATACCGGTGCCTTTGTCAAAGAGGGCATTGGCTATAACGGGAAATCTCCGGGGCCTGTTCTGCGCTTCAGGCAGGGTGAAGAGGTGGCCATCAATGTCACCAACAACCTTGATGAAGTGACCTCCATTCATTGGCACGGGCTTATTCTGCCCTACCAGCAGGATGGCGTGCCCGGAATCAGTTTTCCGGGTATCCAGCCGGATGAAACCTTTACTTACCGTTTTCCCATCCGGCAGGCAGGCACCTACTGGTTTCACAGCCATTCCGGCTTTCAGGAACCCGATGGTGCCTATGGCGCCATCGTGATCGAGCCTGAAGGGCGTGAACCGTTCCGGTATAATCGGGACTATGTGGTTCAACTGACCGACAAACACCCACATTCCGGTGACCGGATCATGCGCAATCTGAAAATGATGCCGGATTACTACAACCGGCAGCAGCAGACGGTGGGGGAGTTCTTCTCCGACGCCTCGGAAAACGGTCTGATCAACACCATCCAGGATCGCATGGCCTGGGGCGACATGCGTATGATGAAAGCGGATGTCGAGGACTTACAGGGCTTCACGGGCCTGATCAACGGTATGGGCCCGGAACAGAACTGGACCGGTATTTTTGAGCCCGGAGAGCGCATCCGCCTGCGGTTCATCAATTCATCCGCCATGACCTATTACGATGTGCGGATACCGGGTCTGGAGATGACCGTTGTTCAGGCCGATGGGAACAACGTTCAGCCGGTCAGCGTGGACGAGTTCCGGATCGGCGTCGCCGAAACCTACGATGTGATCGTGCGCCCGAAAGATGCCCAGGCGTACACCATTTTCGCCGAGTCCATGGGCCGATCAGGTTATGCCAGAGCCACGCTGGCGCCGAAGCAGGGTATGGCAGCGGCTGTTCCCGAATTGCGTGAGCCCGCACGCCTCACCATGGCGGACATGGGCGGCATGCTCGGTATGGACCACGGCGGGATGAGTATGGCCAGCTCCGCCGGCGACATGGATGGTTCCGCAGAAATGTCCGGCATGGACCATTCAACGATGCCGGGCATGGATGACAGCGCGATGAACATGCCGGATGGCGGCCCGACTGATCCTTTCTATGCCGATGGCAGTGGTTTGGTGCCAACGGCGGCCAATGGCGGGAAATTCCTGTCCTATGCCGATCTCAAGGCCCAGAAGCCACGCTATGAGGAGCGGCAACCGACCCGGGAGATCGAGCTGCGCCTGACCGGCAACATGGAGCGTTACACCTGGAGCATCAATGGCGTGAAATACGAGGATGCCGAGCCCATCCGCCTGAAATATGGCGAGCGCGTTCGCTTCAAGTTCGTCAATACCACCATGATGACCCATCCCATGCATCTTCACGGCATGTGGTCGATTCTGGATGTTGGCGCGGGTGAGTGGAACCCGGTGAAGCATACCGTCAGCGTTCAGCCAGGCACGACGGTTTATATGGAAACGGAAGTCGATGCGCCGGGGCAGTGGGCGTTCCATTGCCACCTGTCCTATCACGCAGCGGCCGGAATGTTCCGCAAGGTGATCGTTGAGGGCGGTCCTGACACTACCCAGGCAAAGGCAGACGTTGCGGCCGAAGCAGGAGGTGATGCATGAGTCGGATCCGATCACTTTTAGTCATCGGTCTGTTGGGTTCGGCACTGCTGCCAGCCGCAGCCGCCGCTCAGGAAATGATTGCCGATACCACCGCCAGAAAACAGGCACTGACGTTCTGGGGTATGCAGTTCGAGGAGCTCGAATACCGCTACAGCGATAACGATGAAGAGCTGGGCGTCTGGAGTGGGGACTTTTTCTACGGCACCGACGATCTGAAAGTCCGGTGGCTGACCAAAGGCGAGTACACCATTGAGGCACAGGCGTATGAGAAGCTGGAAAACCAATTGGTTGGACAGATTCCCATATCTGACTTCTTTGACGCCAAGGCCGGTGTGCGATTCGACACGCCCAAAGGGCCGGATCGCACCTACGCGGTTCTGGGTGTTGCCGGGCTGGCACCGCAATGGTTCGAAATCGATGCTAATCTGTATGTGAGTAACGAGGGCGAAACCTCCGCGGAACTTGATGCCGAGTACGAGTTTCTGTTGACCAATCACTGGATCCTCTCAGCCACGCTGGATACCACGGTGGCGTTCAGTGAGGACCGGGAAATTGGTGTTGGCAAGGGGCTCGTTTCCAGCGAAACCGGCCTCAGGCTGAGATATGACCTGGTCGATCGCGCCTTCTCACCCTATGTTGGCGTAGTGCATGAACGTAAGTACGGCGACACCGCTGACTTCGCCAGGGCCGAGGGAGGCGGAACGGAAGACTGGTTTGCCGTGGTCGGCGCTCGCGTCACCTTCTGATCCTGTTTCGTGTTATCTCCTTGAGCGGGTCCAGGGAATTCTCCGGGCCCGTTTCACGTCCATGATTTGATGCAGGTCAAATCCATTGACAACCGCACCAGCTTTTCAGTGGCAATTCAGGTTGGGATGTTTTGATACAAGAGAAGTCGTCAGGCGAAGAATCAGGTGAATAGGTGCAACCCCATGACCAAAGCACACAAAGCAACCAGTCAACAAGCCTTTCTGTTACGCCGGAAACTGACGGTCGAGGGCCTTGGTGAGAGTGAATGGGACGATTTCATCCACGAACTCAACCACCACCCCTGTGTTGATTTTGCCGAGCGTAAACCGACCAGCCGGTTGCGTGTCACCTATGATGGCACCCACTGGTCCATCGACGAGTTGCTGGAACTGATCAGGATCCATGGTGGCCGTTTGCAAGCCGGGTGGTGGACCCGACGGAAACTGGCCTGGTACCGGTTTACCGACGACAATGTACGGGCCAATGCCAGGCATGAGCCGTTTTGCTGTTCCAAGATCCCACCCATGAAAAAATGACCGGAGGTTGAATGACCAGGGAGGAAGACAGAACCACCCGTTATCAGGAAGGCAGTCTTACCCTGTCTGGTACTGTTATCACCACTCATACGTAATCGACCTGGAGAGCAGTACCATGATGGGAAATGGAGCGTTTGGTAATACGATGTTTTATAACACGATGTGGGCCGGACACTGGTTATGGTTGCTGGTGATTGCCATTGTGGTC
>JAXHUV010000202.1:0-4183 GCA_034189445.1 Pseudomonadota bacterium | reverse complement strand
GGCCGATGGCCGTGATATCCCCTGCTTCGGCCTGACCGGTCCCCGTGCCGGCTCTGATGCGACATCGCTGCCGGACACCGGCATTGTTTGCAAACAAACGGTAGACGGCAAGGAAGTGGTCGGTATCCGGCTCAACTTCGAGAAGCGATGGATCACCCTTGCACCCATTGCCACCGTTGTCGGGCTGGCGTTCCGGATGTTTGACCCGGATGGTCTGCTGGGCGATACCGAGGACCATGGCATAACCTGTGCCCTGATCCCGCGGGACACCAAGGGTATGGAGATTGGCCGTCGTCACTGTCCGATTGGCAGTCCGTTCCTGAACGGGCCGATCAAGGGTAAAGACGTCTTCATTCCGCTGGATTACATTATTGGTGGTGTAGGTATGGCCGGCGAGGGCTGGCGTATGCTGGTTGAGTGCCTGTCTGTAGGTCGTTGCATCACACTGCCGTCGGGAGCGGCTGGTGCCGCTGCCTACTCGGTAGCCACCGCTGGTGGCTTTACCCGTATCCGCCGCCAGTTCAACATGCCGGTTGCGAATATGGAGGGGGTGCAGGAGCCTCTGGCCCGGATCGCCGCCAAGACCTATATCTCTCAGGCCGCTGTAAACCACACGGCGAACATGATTGATAAGGGCGAGAAGCCGGCAGTACCCTCAGCAATCCTGAAATACCACCTTACCGAATTTCAGCGCGAAGTCCTTGCCGATGCCATGGATGTTCACGGTGGCAAGACGGTGACGCTTGGCCCGCGCAATTACCTGGGCATTGGCTACAGTGGTGCGGCCGTTTCAATCACGGTTGAGGGTGCCAATATCATGACCCGCAGCCTGATGATCTTTGGTCAGGGTGCGATCCGCTGTCATCCGTATGTGCTCAAGGAGCTGGCGGCCAAGAACAACGATGATATCAAGGCGTTTGATGATGCCTTCTTCGGTCATGCCGGCCTGATCTTCGGCAATGCGGCCCGGGCCTTTACCCAGGCACTGGGTCTTGGTCGGGCGGATGTGCCGTTCGACAGCGCCAGCCGCAGGTACGCCCAGGCGGTTGCCCGCTTTAGTGCGGCCTTCGGTCTGTGTGCGGACGCGGCGATGACCACCCTTGGCAGCGAGCTGAAAATGCGTGAGCTGATCTCGGCGCGATTGGGGGATATGTTGTCCAACCTGTACCTGGCCTCCATGGTTCTGAAGAACTGGCACGAAACCCAGCCGGTAGACGGTGAAAAGGAGGTGATGGTATACAGCCTGAGCCTGCTGCTGCATCGGGCCGAAAACGCTCTGGATGCGTTTTTGCAGAATCTGCCGAATCGTGGTGTGGCATTGGTTCTGCGTGCTGTCACCATGCCGCTGGGTCGCCGTTGGGACAGCCCCCATGATGATCTGGTCCGCAAGCTGGCCCGGGCGATTTCGACCGATACACCGATCCGAAACAAACTGATCGCGAGCGTGTGGACCACCAAGGGTGAAGGCACGGTGGAGAATCCGGTTGCCCGTTATAATGGCTTGTTGCAAGACTACGACAAAGCCGAACAATTGTACCGCAAGGTTACCAAGGCCTATGCCAAGGGTGAGTTGCCAATGACTGCCCTGCACCCGGAAGAGCGGTTTGAAGCCGCACTTGAGGCCGGTGTTTACACCAGGGAAGAAGCCGATTTCATGCGGCAGTATGAGGCCGTGGTGCTTGAAATGCTGACGGTCGATGATTTCCCTTTTGATGCGTTTGCGCGAAACAAGGAGTCCGTGATTGATCACAATCCTGCCTGAGCGGGCCCGGGGCCCGCTGCTGACATGTGGCTGTCGTTCGTTGCAGTAAGCGTTGGCGCCGTTATCGGCGCCAACCTTCGTTGGGCCCTGGGGTTGTGGCTGAACACCACCTACCATGCCGTGCCGCACGGAACGCTGATTGCGAATCTCAGCGGTGGCTGGCTGATCGGCCTGCTGATCGGGTATTTTAGCCATGGCGTTACGCTGGCGCCGGAGTGGCGCCTATTCGCCATCACCGGCCTGTGCGGTGCCCTGACCACCTTTTCCACTTTCTCGCTCGAGATGTTTACCGCAATCCAGGAAGGCAAATGGGCTATGGCCTTTACCGGTATTCTGGCTCACGTGGTTGGCTCTATCCTCATGACTGCGCTGGGAATTTATACCTTCGCTGTGGTGAGGGGGTGATGGATCATTACCCGCACAAATTCTTGAAAATACCCTTGGCAAGCTTCCGATTCAGGAGTAAAGTAAAAGATGTAGGAAAGATTCAGTAAAGCATTTCATGAATAAGACGTACCTCCGCAGTTAGTAGTGACCGTCCTGTTTTTGATTCCGCGAATTCTGTATTTCCGCAAAACGCTGACCTGACGCCATAAGGGCGAAAGGCAGCAGATAATATGATTGATTTCAGGAAGTTTAAGTATGTCTACTACTACCGGTACTGTTAAATTCTTCAACGAAGCCAAGGGCTTTGGTTTTATCACTCGCGAAGGCGGCCCGGACGTTTTTGTTCACTACAGCGCTATTCAGGGCAGTGGGTTCAAAACCCTGGCAGAAGGCCAGCAGGTTGAGTTTACCGTTACCCAGGGCCAGAAAGGTCCTCAAGCAGAGAACGTTGTTGCCCTGTAATTCCTGATGGATTCGGCAATAACCGCCAAAAAGGCAGCTTCGGCTGCCTTTTTTTCGGCTGCTTTTTTAATGCTGGGGACTACCTTGTAAGATGATCCGCTTTTGTCATTTTCCCCTCCTTGTGTAATCTTTACCGGCCTGCTGCTCGTTTAACCGGATTCAGGAAACATTGGATGCTCCGACTGCTCAAGGCCACCTGGATCCTGTTCTGGGCCATACTGCTTACCCTGATCCTGTTTTTCCCGATCGTGATTGCCGCCCTGTTTGGAAAGCGGGGTGACGTAGCGTTTCACGGCACCCAGATCTATGCCTGGATCATCCTGAAAGTCTGCGGTATTCGCCTCAAAGTGCATGGCAGGGAAAACATCAAGCCTGGTCAGCGTTACGTGATTCTGAGTAATCATGCTTCCTATTTTGATCCTCCTGCGCTGGTGTTAGCCCTCGGTCTGCAGTATCGGTGGGTGATCAAGAAGGAGTTGCGTAAGGTGCCCCTGTTCGGTTTGGCCCTGGAGACATCCCGGAACCTGTTTATCGATCGCTCCAAAGGCCGCGACGCGCTGGAGAGCATCAAGCGGGGTGTTGACCAGCTTCCGGACGGCACCAGCATACTGATTTTCCCGGAAGGCACCCGGTCACGGGATGGCAAGTTGCTGCCCTTCAAGAAGGGAGGTTTCGTCATTGCTCAGGATGGCCAGCTTCCGATCCTGCCCGTAACCATCTGCGGTTCTCACCAGCGTTTACCCAAGGGTAGTATGGCGTTCACCAGTGGCGAGATTGCAATAGTCATCCACCCTCCGATTGGTTCCGGTACTTTGCCGCTGGATGACCTGATGAGCCGTGTTCGTAACAGCATGGCGTCTTCCCTCTGAAATACAAAAACCCGACCGTCCGGCCGGGTTCCGGTTTGGGGGCTGCATGTGTTACTGGGTGAAAATGGCTTCGTAAAAACGCATGGTGCCGTCCCAGGAACGGTTTGCCGCCTCTCTGTCATAGCCCATCGGCATACCAAATTTCTCAGCGTACTTGTCGGCACCCGGGTTAGTGAATGAGTGAAGCACTCCGGGGAAGCTTACCAGCGTGAGGTCGACTTCCGCGTCCTGCATCTCTTTTACCAGGCCGGCGACCTGCTCTGAGGGAGCAAACTTGTCGGCTCCACCGGTGTACACCTGAACCCTGGCCTTTACGGTTCCGGCTTGCGCGGTGATAGGGCTGCCAAGAGCGCCGTGGTAGCTGACCACGCCGTCCAGGTCCACGCCCATACGCGCCATGTTCAGAACTACCGCGCCGCCAAAGCAATAACCTTGTGCCGCGATGCGGGAAGCATCAACGGTTTCATGATTCTGCAGGATGCCCATCGCCTTCATGAACCGCGCCTTGACCTGATCCATGTCCCGGGTTGCTTCCTGCATGAACTTCTGTGCGGTATCGGGGTGGTCCGCCTGCTTGCCCGAACCATACATGTCCAGGGCAAACGCCGTGTAGCCGTTTGCCGCAAGCCGCTCTGCCTGATCCCGGGCAAATTCATTGTGGCCCCACCATTCATGGACCACCAGAACCCCCGGGCGTTTTTCC